>NZ_JBEOXI010000046.1:0-42840 GCF_040296465.1 Streptomyces sp. NPDC002130 | reverse complement strand
TCGACCTCCTGCTCGATGATCGGCCCCTCGTCGAGATCGGCCGTCACATAGTGAGCCGTCGCCCCGATCAGCTTCACACCCCGGGCATGAGCCTGGTGATACGGCTTCGCCCCCTTGAAGCTCGGCAGGAACGAGTGGTGGATGTTGATGATCCGCCCGGAGAGCGCCTTGCACAGGTCGTCCGACAGCACCTGCATGTACCGGGCGAGCACCACCAGCTCGACACCCTCCTCACGCACGATGTCGAGCAGCCGCCCCTCGGCCTCCGCCTTCGTGTCCTTCGTCACCGGAATGTGGTGGAAGGGGATGTTGTACGACCCCACCAGCTCGGCGAAGTCCTTATGGTTCGACACCACCCCGGCGATCTCCACCGGCAGCGCCCCGGTCCGCGCCCGGAACAGCAGGTCGTTCAGACAGTGCCCGAACTTGCTGACCATCAGCAGGATGCGCATCTTCTGGTCGGCCCGGTTGATCTGCCAGTCCATCTGGAACGAGTCGCCGATCGCCGCGAAGCTGGCCCGCAGCTTCTCCACGGTCACCGGGGCGTCCGCCGAGAAGTGGACCCGCATGAAGAACAGTCCCGTGTCGTGGTCGCCGAACTGCTGGCTGTCCTCGATGTTGCAGCCGGTCATGAACAGGTAGCTCGACACGGCGTGCACGATGCCCTTCCTGTCCGGGCAGGAAAGGGTGAGGACGTACTGGTCGGCCGGGACCGCGGCGCTGGTGGACTGCTCGTTCATGCAGGACAGGTTCCCACAAGGAACGACACCACCGGCAATCGTCCCGCAGGGCGGACCCCGCGGCACCGCCGGGCCGGCCGGGTCGCGAGACCGCTACGCGGACCTGGTCATGATCCGCAGCACGTCCAGGCTGCGCGGCGCCGCGTCCGGCTCCTCGCCGTCACTCGCGGCGAGCCGCACATGCGCGTCCCGGGCCGCCTGGACCGCCTCCGGCCACGCCTCGTGTTCGAGGTACGCGGCGACCGGCGCGTCCGGTCCGACCTGGTGCATGATCCGCAGCACCCGCAGCACCGCGGTGTCGACGAGGGCCGCCTCCTGCGAGTCGCGGAAGATCGTGCCGACGTACTTCTCGGCGGACCAGTGATCCAGCCAGGTGTCCTCGACCAGCCGGTACACCGCGTCGGTCACGTCACCGTAGCCGTCCACACCGGCCAGCCAGACGTCCCGCTGGAACCCGGGATCGGAGAGCATGTGCAGCGCCGAGCGCACATTGCTGCGCCAGCGCCACCACGGCATGTCATTGACAGGCATGCCGCCCATGGTGGATGAGCGACGGCCACGGCGGGAAGAGTTCTCCGAAGCTTGCACGGTCATCGATCGTACGTTCCCCTCCACATCGGTCACACCGGCCCCTGCAATTCACCTGTGCGTCACCAATTGTTGATCCGAGATCACGCACGGGTTAGCCATGTGACGGAATCGTGCAGAACCATGACCGGCAGGCGACGCACCCGCAGCACATTCCTCCCCGGCCTCCTCACCCGTCACGCCAGACACGGCATGGTCTCCGCGGGCACGGCGGTCGCGTGCGCGTCGCTCCTCGCCGGATGCGGGGTCGTCCCCGGCACCACGGGGGATGCCGGGGGCGACACCATCACCGTCATGACCTGGGCCCCGCAGGACACCAAGGCCACCAACAAACCCGGCATGCCCGCCTTCGCCCACGCCTACGCCCGCTGGGTCAACGCCAAGGGCGGGATCAACGGCCGCAAGCTCAACGTGCTGACCTGCAACGACCACAACGACAGCGTGGCCGCCGCGAAGTGCGCCCGGCGGGCCGTCAAGGAGAACGCGGTCGCGGTCGTCGGATCCTACAGCCAGTACGCGGACTCCTTCTTCCCGTCGCTCGAGGGCGCGGGCATCCCCTACATAGGCGGCTACGGCATCACCAACGCCGAGTTCACCAGCCCTTTGTCCTACCCCGTCAACGGCGGGCAGCCCGCACTGCTCGCCGGTCTCGGCAGCGCTCTCGCCGGCTGCGGACCCGTCGCACTGATCCGGCCCGACACCATCGCGGGCGACCAGCTGCCCCCGCTGCTCGACTCCGGTCTGAAGGCGGGCGGGCACCGGGGCTCGAACGACCAGCGGGCGGCGGAGGACGCCACCGAGTACGACGGCCAGGCCGAGCGGGCCCTGCGCACGACGGCCGGCGGCGCGGCGGACGACGGGTGCGTGGTGCCCGCACTGGGGGACCGCAACGGCACCTTCATGGACTCCTTCCGGCGGGCCCGCGAGGACTTCCCCGAGGTGCGGACGGCGACCGTGCTGGGCAGCGTCGACCAGACGGTGATCGACGCGACCGGCGGGGCGTCGGGCCCGTACGAGGGCTCGTACATCACCGGCTGGTACCCGGTGGCGAGCGATCCGCGCTGGGACGGGATGAAGCAGGTGATCCGGGAGGAGGCCTTCGGCGACAACCGCATCGACCCCGCGGACGCCGGAGTGCAAACCACGTGGATCGCCTACACGGTGTTCCGGCAGATCGTCGAGTCGCTCGGCGACGGCGAGGTGAGTGCCGACACGGTGGCGGAGGCCCTGGACGACGGCCTGGAGGTCAGCACGGGCGGGCTCACGCCGACGCTGCGGTGGCGGTTCCAGGACAAGCTCGCCGCCGTGGGCTTCCCGCGCCTGGTCAACGCGAACGTGACCCTTCAGGTGGTGCGGGACGGGCGGCTGGTCTCGGCGCGCAAGGGCTTCGTCGACACGACGCGGACGCTGGAGAACGCCGACGTGAACGCCTGAGCGCCCCGCCCGGCGGCTCACGCCGGGTCCGGGCCTCCGGGCCTACCCCGGTCTGTCAGAGCTGCGTCGGCTGGCGCTCGGTCAGGCCGTACTTCTTCGCGATCCCGTTCCACACCCCGGCCGCCTTGGCCTTCTCGGTGCTGGCGACGCCGCTGGCCCGGTTGCCGGCCAGGGTCTGGTTGGTGGTGCGGGCCTGGCCCTTCTTGCAGCCCTTCTTGCCGGCGGTCTGGTCGGCCCAGGCCGCGTAGTGGTTGTCGGCCGAGGCGGAGGCCTGCCAGGCCTTGGTGAGGGCGGTGGTCAGCGCGGCGTGGTCGGGCAGCTGGTCGACCTCGATGCCGGAGAGCCGGGTGACGAGCCCGCTGCGCTGCTTGGCCGCCTCCCGCAGGTTCTTCGCCGCCTGGGGGAGGTTGTCGCAGCCCTTGACGTCCGCGACCGCGTTGATCACGGTGCTGCGGCTGTTGCCGCTGTCGGCGAGCAGCTTGTCCAGTTCGACCGCCTGGGCCCGGGCCGGATCGGCCGACGGCGAGGCGGAGCCGTCCGTCGCGGGGGCGGAGGCGGCCACGGTCTTCTTGTCGCCGCCGTCCTCGTCACCGCCGCCTCCGCCGGCGGCGAGCAGTGCGCCCGCGCCGACGCCGAGCACGGCGATGCCGATGCCCACGGCGGCGATGACGGGGACGCGCGATCCGGAACGGCCACCGCGCGAGCGTCCTCCGGCGGGCGGGGCGTGGGAGGGCTGGGGAGCGCCGCCGTACGCGGGCTGCGGCTGCGGCTGCTCGATGCGGGGCATCTGCTGGGTGGCCCCGGCCGGGCTGTCGGCGCCCCGGTCGCTGCGGAAGAGGTTGTCGAACTCGGCGGGCGGCTGCTTGTCCCCGCCGGGCACCGGCGGGATGTACTGCGTCGCCTCGGCGTCCGGGTGCGAGGCCGACGGCAGCGGCCCGGCTCCCGCCCCCGCCCGGGGCCCGGTGCCGAGGTACCGCGTCGCCTCCGGGTCCTCCCCGGAAGGCATCTCGGGCGGCAGCGCCCCCGGGGACACCGGGGGTATGTACTGGGTCGCCCCCTCGTCGGCGGCCGGCGCGACGGGCGGCAGGTACTGCGTGGCCGCGGCGGCGTCGCCCGCGACGGGCGGTATGTACTGGGTCGCGCCCTCGTCGGCGGGCGCGGGCAGCGGGGCGCCGCCGGCGGGCGACCCGTACGCACCGGAGGCGGGCGGCAGGCCACCCCCGTACGACTGCTGCGAGGCTCCCCCGCCCGGAGCGCCGTACGCCCCACCGGCGGCCGGCTGACCGGCCCCGTGCGCACCGGACTCCGGCTGCGGCCGGGCCCCACCAGCGGCGGGAGCGCCGTAGGCATCGGCGGCCGGCGGCTGGCCGGCACCCTGCGGGTATCCGTACCCGGAGCCTGGCTGCGGCGACTGCGCACCACCGTTTCCGGCTCCGTGCCCACCGGGCTGCGGCTGCGGCCGGGCGCCACCCGCGGCGGGAGCACCGTAAGCGTCGGCTCCCTGCGGGTATCCGTAACCGGGGCCTCCCTGCGGCCGGCCGGTCCCGGGCTGGCCGGAGCCCTCCGGGGGCAGCGGGGCGGCGCCGTACGGGGCGTACCCGGCGGTGGCCGCGGGGGGCTGGGCCGTGCCGTACGGGTCGGGGTTCGCCGGTGTGCCGGCGTAGGGGTCCGGGGACGGGGTGCCCTCCGGGGGGAGGGCGCCCGGGGCCTGGGCGTCCCACGCGGGCTGCTCCGGCGTGCTCCACTGCTGGGGCTGGGACTGCCAGGTCTGGCCCGGCGGCGGGGGCGGAGTCTGCTGCCGGTCGGGGCCCCACGGCTGGCCCCAGGTCTGGCCCTCCGCGGGGGCCGAGGCCTGCGGCCCGCCCGTCGTGGGCGGGGCGGGCCGGCGGCCGGGGGCGTCGGCGGGTCCGCCCGTCATGCCCGGCAGCAGGGGTTCGCCACCGTCGGAGGGCAGCACGATGCCTTCGCGCGCGGGGCGCGCCGAGGGCTCCTCGCCCTGTCCACTCTGCGTCACCGGGACTCCTACTTATGGGGGACCTTGTGAATCGTCGGGTCACGCTACCGGGTCCCCAGAGCCCCGTGCCACGCAGCACAGGGCCCGACCGCATGCCCTGTGAGCGCGGTAACACCGGCGGCTCACGGCGCGTTGCCCCTCTCACCTCCCGCGCGCGCCGCAGCCGTTTCCCGCACGTTCACGCATCCGCAGACCCTGTGTTCACGCAGCGGCCTGCAGGTCGAGCCGCGCCCCGAACTCCCTCACCACCGCCTCGTCCCGGAACGGCTCCAGCCGCTGCTGGAAGTCCTCCAGGTACTCGGCGCCCCGGTTGGACCGCAGCCCCTCCAGCAGTTCCACGGCCTTCATGCCGGTGTTGCACGCCTCCTCGATCTCGCGCTGCTGCACCTGCGCCGTGGCCAACAGCACATATCCGATGGCCCGGCGGCGCGCCCGCGTCTCGGGATGCCCGGCCAGCGACTCCTGCGCACACCGCGCCGCCGCCTCGGCCTGCCCGAGGTCCCGATGGCAGTGGGCCAACTCGTCGGCGAGGTAGGCCTCGTCGAAGTGCGCGATCCACACCGGGTCGTCCCCCGCGGCGGGGTCGGCCGCCTCCAGGGCGCTCACGGCGCGCCCTGCCGAGGACTGGGCGGCGCGCACGTCGCCCATGAGGGCGTGCCCGCGCGCCTCCGCCGCCAGGAACATCGACTCCGCCCGCGGCGACACGCGCCCCCGCGCCCCCTCCTGCGCCGCCCGCGCCAACTGCGCGATCTCCCGCGGGTTTCCGAGCTGCGCGGCGAGATGGCTCATGGAGGCCGCGAGGACGTACCCGCCGTAGCCGCGATCCCCGGCGGCCTGCGCCAGCCGCAGCGCCTGGATGTAGTAGCGCTGGGCCAGACCGGGCTGGCCCGTGTCGACGGCCATGTACCCGGCGAGCTCCGTCAGCCGGGCCACCGCGGCGAACAGGTCCCGCCCGACCGCCTCCCGGTACGACCCCGCCAGCAGCCCCGAGACCACGCTGTTGAGGTAGTGCACGACGACCGGCCGCACATGCCCGCTGCCGTACTGGTGGTCGAGGTCCACCAGCGCCTGCGTCATGGCCTGCACCGCCTGCACGTCGGACTGCCCCACCCGCGGCCCCGCCGAGCGCGAGACCTGTGCGTCGGGCGCGGAGATCAGCCAGTCCCGGCTGGGCTCGACCAGCGCGGACGCGGCGACGGAGGAGCCGGACAGGAAATCCCGCCGCCCCACGTCACTGCGCCACAGCTCACAGACCTGCTCGATGGCCCCCAGCACCGTCGGCGAGAACTGCAGGCCCACGCCCGAGGCGAGGTTCTTGCCGTTGGCCATGCCGATCTCGTCGATCGTGACCGTACGGCCGAGTTTGCGGCCCAGTGCCTCGGCGATGATCGCCGGTGCCCGGCCCCGTGGCTGCTGTCCGCGCAGCCAGCGCGCCACCGACGTCTTGTCGTAGCGCAGGTCGAGGCCGTGCTCGGCACCGCACATGTTGACCCGGCGGGCCAGGCCGGCGTTGGAGCATCCGGCTTCCTGGATGAGCGCCTGGAGCCGTTCGTTCGGCTGCCTGGCGACGAGCGGCCTTGCGGCCATGGCGTACCCCCTGTGGCTGCGGTGCCTGCCCACGCACCGAGTTGACGTGTCTTCCGCGGCCGAGCCCCTCACGTCCCAGCGAAAAGATCCGGCCGTGAAGATCAATGCCCCGCCCACCAGGTGAAAATGCGAGGCATGTGAGGATTGCCGGGGTAACGGCTGTTGCCGGCCCCACCCCTGGCTACCCACCTCCGGCCACCGTTCCTCCTGCGCGCCCCCGCACATGCACCCATGCGCCCCGGGAACAGGGGCGATGCTCTCCCCCGCGCACACGGGTGGGCGTAACCCCTGGTGACGACCAGAGTTGTGTTCATCGTGGAAGAGACGATCGCCGGCACCGAAGCCGCTCAGATCCCGAAGCAGCGCGGGGAATCGCTGCTGGAGACCGCTGTTCGCTACGCCGAGGAGCGCCACTGGGACGTGTTCCCCGGCACCTGGCTGGAAGCCGTCGACGGCAGCCAGCGCTGCTCCTGCGGTGACGCGGCGTGTCCGGCGCCCGGATCGCACCCGGCGCGCCCGGACTGGGCGACGCAGGCGACGGGCAGTGCGACGGTCGCGCGACGGATGTGGCAGAAGCAGCCGACCGCGTCGATCCTGCTGCCGACGGGGCGGACGTTCGACGCGATCTCCGTGCCGGAGACGGCCGGGTTCCTGGCGCTCGCGCGGATGGAGCGGATGGAGCTGACGCTCGGGCCGGTGACGCTCACGCCGGACCGGCGGATGGAGTTCTTCGTGCTGCCGGGGGCCGGGGCGAAGGTGCCCGATCTGGTGCGGAAGCTGGGCTGGTCGGTGTCCTCGCTGGATCTGACCGTGCTGGGTGAGGGGGCGTACGTGGCTGCGCCGCCCACGCGGTTCGGGTCCCGGGGGGCCGTGCAGTGGGCCTGCCGGCCGACTCCGGCCAATCGGTGGCTGCCGGATGCGGAGGAGTTGATCTCGCCGTTGGCGTATGCGTGCGGCAGGGATCGGTAGGCGCGCCTTCTCGTCTGCCTGGTTGCCGTTGTTCGGCGACTGCCGGCCGCCTGTGGTTGTTCGCGCAGTTCCCCGCGCCCCTGAGGCACCACCGAAACCGTAGGGTGCAAGGTGACGGAGGGAGGCGCGATGGGGACCAGCGCTGTGCGTGTGCAGGGGCTCTGGAAGCGGTTCGGGCAGCAGGTCGCTGTCGCGGGGGTCGATCTCGAGTTGCCCGCGGGCAAGTTCATCGGGCTCGTCGGGCCGAACGGGGCCGGGAAGACCACCACCTTGTCGATGGTGACCGGGCTGCTCCGGCCCGACCACGGGACCGTCGAGGTGGTCGGGCACGACGTGTGGCGGGACCCCGTCGAAGTGAAGGCCCGGATCGGGGTGCTGCCGGAGGGACTGCGGCTCTTCGAGCGGCTGTCGGGGCGCGAACTGCTGGCGTACAGCGGGCGGTTGCGCGGGCTGCCCGGTGCCGAGGTCGACAAGCGGGCCACGCAGCTCCTCGACGTCCTCGACCTGGCCGGGGCCCAGCACAAGCTGGTCGTCGACTACTCGACCGGTATGCGCAAGAAGATCGGGCTCGCCGCCGCTCTCCTCCACAATCCCGAAGTGCTGTTCCTGGACGAGCCGTTCGAGGGCGTCGACCCCGTCTCCGCACAGACCATCCGGGGCGTCCTGGAGCGGTACACCGCCTCGGGCGCCACGGTCGTGTTCTCCTCCCACGTCATGGAGCTCGTCGAGTCGCTGTGCGACTGGGTCGCCGTCATGGCCGCCGGGCGGATCCGCGCCACCGGCACCCTCGCCGAGGTGCGCGGGGACGCGCCCTCGCTGCAGCAGGCGTTCCTCGAACTCGTCGGCGCGCAGAGCCGGGACGCCGGGTCCGATCTCGACTGGCTGGGCGGCGGGGCCCGGTGAGCGCCGACGCGATCACCCCCGTCTTCGTACGGCTGAAGCTGTCACTGCTGCGCAACGGGCTGCGGCAGTCCGGCGGGCGGAAGGCCGCGTACATCACCTCGGCCGTCTTCGCCCTGCTGTTCGCCGCGCTCCAGCTGATCGGCCTGATCGCGCTGCGCGGCCACGCCCACGCCGAGTCGGTGGCCGTGCTGGCGGTGGCGGTGCTGGGCCTCGGGTGGGCGGTGATGCCGCTGTTCTTCCCCAGCGGTGACGAGACCCTCGACCCGACCCGGCTGGTGATGCTGCCGCTGCGCCCCCGGCCGCTGGTACGGGCGCTGCTGGCGGCCTCGCTGGTGGGCATCGGGCCGTTGTTCACGCTGTGCCTGCTGGTCGGTTCCGTGATCGCGGTGGCGCGGGGCGGGGCCGCGTTCGTGGTGGGCGCGGTCGCCGTCGTGCTGGCGCTGCTGGTGTGCGTGGCCCTCGCGCGGGCCGTCGCCGCGGCCAACGTACGGCTGCTGACCAGCCGCAAGGGGCGGGACCTCGCGGTGCTCAGCGGGCTCGTCATCGCGATCGGCGCGCAGATCGTCAACTTCGGCGCGCAGCGCATCGGGGCGTCGGGGCTGGGCGAACTGGACCCGGCGGCCGGGGTGCTGCAGTGGGTGCCGCCCGCGTCGGCGATCGCGGCCGTGCACGCGGTCGGCGAGGGCTCGTACGGCCTCGCCGCCGCACAACTGGCCCTGACCGCAGGGGCACTGGTGGCGCTGCTGGCGCTCTGGTCACGGCATCTGACCCGGCTGATGACCTCGCCCGACGGCTCCACCCTGCCGGGCGCCGAGTCGGCCGCCAAGGAGCGGTCGTCGACCGGGCTGGGCAAGCTGCTCCCCGCGGGCCGTAAGGGCACGGTCATGGAGCGCAGCCTGCGGTACGTGTGGCGCGACCCGAAGACCAAGGCCGCCTGGGTGACATCGCTGGCCATCGGGTTGATCGTGCCGGTGTTCAACGCCTGGCAGGGCACCGGGTCGGTGTACTTCGCGTGCTTCGCCGCCGGGATGCTCGGCATCCAGATGTACAACCAGTTCGGGCAGGACACCTCGGCGTTCTGGATGGTCGCGATGACGATCTCCTCGACGCGCGACGCCTACGTCGAACTGCGCGCCCGGGCGTACGCCCTGCTGCTGATCACCCTGCCGTACGCCACGCTGGTCACCGTGGTGACGACCGCCATGCTCGGCGACTGGCGGCGGCTGCCCGAGGCGCTGGGGCTGTCCTTCGCGCTGCTCGGCGCGATGCTCGCGACCGGGACGTGGACCTCCGCCCGCTTCCCCTACTCCATCCCGCAGGAGGGCTACAAGAACGTCGCCCCCGGGCAGACCGGGCTCGCCTGGATCTCCATCTTCGGCGGGATGATGGCGGCCGCCCTGCTGTGCGCGCCCGTCATCGCGCTCACGATCTGGCTGAACGTGAGCGCCGACGGCGACGACTGGACGTGGCTGCTGCTGCCGGTGGGCACCGTGTACGGGGCGGCACTGACGGCGGCAGGGCTGAAACTGGCCGCCCCGCGGACGGCCCGGCGACTGCCGGAGATCCTGGCGGCGGTCAGCAAGGGGTGACGGGCCTGCGGAGGGGGCGTCAGTCGTCGCCCAGCGAGTCCAGGAAAGGCTCGATCGCGGCGCGCCAGGCCTCCGGCTGGTCGTAGTGCACCAGGTGGCCGGCGTCGGCGACCTCCGCGTACTGGCCGCGGGGCAGGACCCGGACCATCTCCTGGGCCTCGGCGCGGCCCAGCTCGCCGTCCAGACCGCGCACGACCAGGGCGGGGCAGCGGACCTGGGCCAGCTCCTCCCAGTGCGCGTCGTACACCCACGTCTCGCGGGAGCGGAGCATCTGCTCCGGTTCGAAGACCGGGCGCCAGCCGTCCGGGGACTCGGCCATCACCTCGGCGTAGAACTCGCCACGGGCCGGATTGGGCCGCTCCACCCACGGGTCGTCCTCGCCGAACCACTTGCGGACGTCGGCGAGGGTGGCGAAGGGCAGCGGCCAGGACTTGAACCACTGGCCCCACTCGCGCTGGGAGGCGGCACCGAGCGCGGAGGCCCGCATGTCGCAGATGATCAGCCCGCGGACCAGGTCGGGACGCTTGGCGGCGAGCTGCCAGGCGGTCAGCGCGCCCATGGCGTGGCCGATGAGGACGACCCGGGCGAAGCCGAGCTGCTCCAGGGCGGCCTCGGCGTCGTCGACGTAGGCGTCACGGGTGAAGGCGCCCTGCGGGGGTTTGTCGCTGCGGCCGTGGCCGCGCTGGTCGAGGGCGACCGCGCGGTAGCGCGCGGAGAGCCAGCGGGCGGTGGACGCCCAGTGCGAGGCGCGGCCCATGAGGCCGTGCAGTAACAGCACGCCGGGCGAGCCCTCCGGCGCGGTGTGCCCGTCGTGCGCCCCCTGTCCGTCCTGCGCGTCCTGCGCCGGGTCGGTCTTGGGCGGGTCGCCGAACTCCCAGGCCGCCAGGCGTACGCCGCCCGTCCCGGTCACGTCGATGCGTCGCGCCATGTCTGGCACCCCCCAAGCTTCGCGCGGACCGGGGCTCCCTCGAGCCGGCCGGTCCTGTGAACCGTGTTCTGCCTGCTGTGCCTTCTGCCGTGCTGGTTGCCGTGCCTGTCGGTGCAAGTGTGCCGTGCGCCGCCCGCAGACTATCGAATGCGCATTCGAGGATGAGGTTCTCGCGGGCAACACCCCTCGTTCGAGTGACCACTCTCGGGGATTGATCTCCGCTGTCGAGGGGAGATCTTCAGCGGGAGGCGGACCGCTCGGGGAAACCGGTCCGAGGGGAATGACCCTGAGAGCTCGGGGCTCCGGGTCAGCACAGGGGAGGACAGGCCCCGGCGCCACACGGCGCCGGGGCCCTCCGCGTCTTCACGGCACATCCTCCTGCCCCCTCCCCGACCGGGCGGCATCGCTGCCGAGCCGCGGCCAAGAGCCCCTCAGGTCATATGCCTCACGCGACAGCGTCGCACGGGAAGCGGACGAGCGCTGCGATTCGGCGGACTGGACGCCGGATTCGGTCCGGATCACGCCAACGCCACAAGAGGCGCATGCGGAACGGGAGTTGACCGACACCGGCCACCGGACGGCGGCCGAGGACGGCTGATGCCGGGTTGGTGGACTCAGAGTCGGTCCGCCCTGAGCCGGTCGCTCAGGCCGGTCCGCTCACGCTCGCCCGCCCCGGGCCGGTCCGCTCCGGGCCGTCCGCTCACGCTGGTCCGCTCCGGGCCGGTCCGCTCAAGGCTTGGCGACGAACACGTGGGAGGCGATGTCCGACTCCAGCTCGGCAGCCTCGCCACCGCTGCCCACCAGCACCCCGCCCGCCGACTCGGTCACACTCACCACCGAGCCGGGCTGCACGCCCGCCCGCCGCAGCGTGTACATCAGCTGCGCGTCCGTCTGGATCGGCTCGCCGATCCGGCGCACCACGACCGTCTTGCCCTCGGCGCCCGGGTCGAGGCTGGCCAGCGACACCATGCCCTCGTCCAGGAACGGGTCGGCTCCGTCCTTCTCGCCCAGCTCCTCCAGACCCGGGATCGGGTTGCCGTACGGCGACTCCGTCGGGTGCCGCAGCAGCTCCAGGACGCGGCGCTCCACGGCCTCGCTCATCACGTGCTCCCACCGGCACGCCTCCGCGTGGACCTGCTCCCACTCCAGACCGATCACGTCGACGAGCAGACACTCGGCGAGGCGGTGCTTGCGCATCACGCGCGTGGCCAGCCGACGGCCCTCGTCGGTCAGCTCCAGATGCCGGTCGCTGGCGACGGACACGAGACCGTCGCGCTCCATCCGCGCCACGGTCTGGCTGACGGTCGGCCCGCTCTGGTCCAACCGCTCGGCGATACGGGCGCGCATGGGGACCACACCCTCTTCCTCCAGCTCGAGGATGGTGCGGAGATACATCTCCGTGGTGTCGATCAGTCCGGACATACGTGCCCCTCGAATGAGATCTGCCGGAGGCTGGACGGCTCACCGGCGTGTGCGCTGGCCCTGAACCCAATTCTGCCGGATACCACCGACAACCGTGCCTCGGGAGGCGAAGCGGGGATTATCCGGCCGCGCGCAAGGGTACGGACTTCTCCTTCGGGGACGTCCCGGCGCTCGGCGCACGGCACGCTCGGCCGTATTGACACCGCACTGGTCCAGACCGCACCGTGATGCGCGACACAAGCCGCCGAGGCCTGCCCGAAGGGACCCCGTATGAGCGACCGCGTGCCGGCCGGCCAGTTCCTCGACGCCGCGATCGGTCTGCTGCGGCGGCTCCGCGACGAGGAGACCGACAGCATCACCGCGGCCGGGACGCTCCTCGCCGACACCGTCGCGGCCGGCGGGCGGCTCTTCGCCTTCGGCGCCGGGCACTCCTCCCTCGCCGCGCAGGACCTCGTCTACCGCGCCGGCGGCCTCGCGCTGATGAACCTGCTCGCCGTGCCCGGTGTCGTCGGCGTCGACGTCATGCCCGCGCCGCTCGGCTCCGCCCTGGAACGCGTCGACGGCCTCGCGAGCGCCGTCCTCGACAGCTCCCCGCTCCGCGAGGGCGACGCCCTGCTGATCATCTCCCTGTCCGGGCGCAACGCCCTGCCCGTGGAGATGGCCATGAACGCCCGCGCCCTGGGCGTGAAGGTCATCGGCGTGACGTCGGTGGCCTATGCCTCGGAGACGAAGTCCCGGCACGCCTCCGGGACGTATCTGAAGGACCACTGCGACCTCGTCCTCGACTCGAAGATCGCGGTCGGCGACGCGGAACTCACCCACGACGACATCCCGGCCCCCTTCGCCCCGGCCTCGACGGTCGTCACCTCGGCCCTGCTCCAGGCCGTCATGGCGACGACCGCCACCACCCTCGCCGACCGCGGCATCGAACCGCCCCTGCTGCGCTCCGGGAACGTCGACGGCGGCCACGACTGGAACGCCCGGGTGATGGAGCAGTACCGCGACCGGATCTTCTACCGGCACTGAAGGGCAGCGGGCCGGGTCCGCGCCATCCACCGGCACCGAAGAGGGGCAGGAGGCCGGGTCCGCGTCATCCACCGGGCACCGAAAGGCCGACGGACCAGATCCGTCCACCACCGGCACACCGAGCCCACGGCCGGCGCCCCTCACTCCCCGCCCGACAACCCCGCCAGATCCAGCGCCGCGGCGATCCGTACCGCCACGTCCTCCGCGTACAGCGCGTCGGAGCGCTCGAAGGCGCTGCGGCCCGCGCCCCGCAGGAACGTCACGACGCCCAGGGTCCGGCCCCGGCTGCGCAGCACCGCGCACAGGGCGTGCACCGCGTCCGAGGGCCACTGGCGGGCCAGGGCCCACTCGCGGGCCGCCTCCGGCCGGGCCGCGCCCGCACTCGCGCGCAGGGCCCCCACCCGCTCCACGCACTGCAGGGCCGGGTGCCCCTCGGCGTAGCGGACGGGCAGACTCGCGTGTCCGGCCAGCCGGGTCGGCCCCGGCGCGCCGGAGGGTGTGGCGGCGACCCGGACCAGCCGGACGGGCCCCTCGGCCTCCGCGTCGGTCAGCGCACCGCCGGCGACCCGGTCGATCAGCGCGTGGTCGGCGAAACCGGCCAGGGCGAAGTCCAGGTGGACCGTCGCCGCCTCGGCGGGGTCCTCGCACTCGGCCGCCGCCCGCGACGCCCGGTGCAGCTGCTGCGTACGGAAACGCAGCAGGGACGCCTCCTGCTCGGCCTGCTTGGCCTCCGTCACGTCCTGGAACAGCCAGCCCACACCCAGCGGAACCGGCTCCTCCGCGAGCGGCGAGGCCAGCCGCAGGAACCCGCTGCGCCAGCACCGCCGCCGCTCCCCCTCCGGCGTCCGCACACTCACCCACACCTCGGCGGGTGCCGGTGGCGCACCCTCCGCGAGCACATGCTGCAGCGCGCTCTCCAGCTCCTCCACGCCCTGCGACAGCAACTCTCCGAGCGGCCGCCCCAGCACCGTCGTACGTCCGGTGCCCAGCGCCCGGGCCGCGTGCGCGTTCACCACAGCCGGCCGCAGGTCCACGTCCACCAGCACGACACCCCAGCCGGCGTCCTCGAACAGCGCCTCGCTCAGCGCGATCGACCGCTCCAGATCGATCTGCGCGTGCACCTCGCTGAACGCGCAGTACACACCCGCCGGCTTTCCGTCTGGCCCGCGCACCGCCGCCGACTGCGTCCGCACGAGCACCCGCCCGCCGTCCTTCGTCAGCAGGGCGAACTCGTGCACCTGCCTGCCGGGGGCGTGCATGGACGACAGCAGCCGGCCCTCGACCTCCTCGGCGTCCGCACTGCGCACGGCCCACCCGGCCAGCCCGCGCCGCCCCACGGCCTCGTCCGCACTCCACCCGAGAATCCGCTCGGCCTCGCGGTTCCAGTGCGTCACGACACCGTCGGCGTCGAACGCGCACAGCGCCGCGTCCATCCCGTCCAGCAAAGCGGCAAGCAGATCCGAACCATCCGAACTGTCCCGCTCGGGCTCGTCCGGCCCCAGCTCGTCGGTGGTCCCACTACGCCGGGAAGCACTCACCTGGACCCCCTGCAGGCTGCGTCCGCACGTACGGCACGTCGGTTCGCTCCTTGCAATCATTCAACTCGAACGTGACCCAGCGCACACCGAGTTCCCACAACATTGAAGGAATCGTTGTACGGCGGCAATGCCCACGTCAACGCAACAGAAACGTTCATCCGGAGAGGCCGGCAGCCCGGCCGACGCCCTCGGTCGATCAACGACGGCACCTCACCGAAGCGCTTCCGCGGCACGGGCCGCAGCGTCATGGGGTCAAGGTCTCAAAAAAACGGTTGATCGGAGGCGGAACGGTTTCTTAGTGTGCAGGTACACGAGAGAGGAGGTGGTTCGGCAGATGTATGGAAACCGGACGCGTGAGGTGGCTGCGGGCTAGCGGCCCGACACCACACTCAGTGCGGTGCCGAGCCAGCGCGTGAGCGAGCGTGCAGCCGGCCCAATCTCCAGCAGTCACCCGACCCGCGAGTCGCCGGTACGTCCGGCCGGCTCCTCTCCGGAGGAACCAGACTCGCGGGTCGTCTGCGTTTTTCCGCGATGCCCAGGGGTGATGGCAATGGGTGGGTGGCGCGAGGACCGGATCGGGAGCGCTCTGCGGGGTGAGAACCCGGCCGTGATGCGGAGGCTGGAGTCCGGGTTCGCGGTGATCGGGGATGTGCAGTTCCTGCCCGGCTACTCGGTGCTGCTGACCGATGATCCCGCGGTGCAGCGGTTGTCCGAGCTGCCGCGGAGCGCGCGGCTGGCGTTCCTCGCCGATATGGACCGGCTCGGGGAGGCCGTCGAGCGGGCCTGCCGGCGGGTGGAGTCGGGGTTCCGGCGGGTCAATCTGGAGATTCTCGGGAACGCCGACGCGTTCCTGCACGCGCATGTGTGGCCGCGGTACGAGTGGGAGCCCGAAGAGCTGGTGCGGAGGCCCGTGTGGCTGTATCCGCGGGAGATGTGGGGCGAGGAGCGGTATGCGCTCGGGTCCGCGCACGACCGGATGCGGGCAGCCGTCGGGGAGGAGCTGGACCGGCTCATGGGCGGGGGCGTGCGGACGGCCCCACCCGGAGTCGGGTGAGGCCGTGAGGGGGGCGGGTCAGTGGGCGATGTCCTCGTAGCCCTCGACCTCGCGGGGGTTGCGGGTGCCCGGGCCCACGTAGCGCGCCGAGGGGCGGACCAGGCGGCCCGTGCGCTTCTGCTCCAGGATGTGGGCGGACCAGCCGGCCGTGCGGGCGCAGGTGAACATGGACGTGAACATGTGGGCCGGGACCTCGGCGAAGTCCAGGACGATGGCCGCCCAGAACTCGACGTTCGTGGCGAGGACCCGGTCGGGGCGGCGGGCGTGGAGTTCCGCGAGGGCCGCCTTCTCCAGGGCCTCGGCGACCTCGAAGCGGGGGGCGCCCAGTTCGCGGGCCGTGCGGCGCAGGACTCGGGCCCTCGGGTCCTCGGCGCGGTAGACGCGGTGGCCGAAGCCCATGAGGCGCTCGCCCTTGTCGAGCGCGTTCTTCACGTAGGCCTCGGCGTCGCCCGTGCGCTCGATCTCCTCGATCATGCCGAGGACGCGGGAGGGGGCGCCGCCGTGGAGCGGGCCGGACATCGCGCCCACCGCGCCGGAGAGCGCCGCCGCCACGTCCGCGCCGGTCGAGGCGATCACGCGGGCCGTGAACGTGGAGGCGTTCATGCCGTGCTCCGCGGCGCTCGTCCAGTACGCGTCCACCGCCGCCACGTGCTTGGGGTCCGGCTCACCGCGCCAGCGGATCATGAAGCGTTCGACGACGGACTGTGCCTTGTCGATCTCCCGCTGCGGGACCATCGGCAGGCCCTGGCCGCGGGCGGACTGGGCGACGTAGGAGAGCGCCATGACGGCCGCTCGGGCCAGGTCGGCGCGGGCCTGCTCGGCGTCGATGTCGAGGAGGGGTTTGAGGCCCCAGACGGGCGCCAGCATGGCCAGGGCGGACTGGACGTCCACGCGGATGTCGCCGGAGTGCACGGGGATGGGGAACGGCTCCGCGGGTGGCAGGCCGGGATTGAAGGCGCCGTCGACGAGGAGGCCCCAGACGTTGCCGAACGAGACGTGGCCGACGAGGTCCTCGATGTCGACGCCGCGGTACCGGAGTGCGCCGCCCTCCTTGTCGGGTTCGGCGATCTCCGTCTCGAACGCGACGATTCCCTCGAGCCCGGGTACGAAGTCGGACATCAGGCGGCTCCTCGTGATGGAAGTGACAGATGGTGTTGATGTGGGGTGGGGCGAACGAACCATGTGTCAGTCAGCTGGCGCAGCGGGCGCCGTCCAGTGGATCCACGGTCGTTACGGCGACTCGCGGTCCTGGCCGGTTGCCCCTGTGATGCCCCGTACGGCAGGCGGTCACCCAACCGGAACGGCACGGAAACGATATCCCCGAGTGTCACGTTTGGGGAGGGCTCACGGCACTCAGTGCCATGCAGTGACGAAGGACACCGTCCGTACGGCAAGATGACCGGGTGACCGACCGCGACGACGTCCCCTTCGATCTGGCCTCGATGCGCAAGCAGTACCGGGCCGACGGGCTCTCCGAGACCGACCTGGCCGCGACGCCCGTCGAGCAGTTCGCGCGCTGGTTCAAGCAGGCCGCGACGGACGGCGGACTGTTCGAGCCGAACGCCATGATCGTGTCGACGGCCGACGCCGAGGGGCGGACGAGCGCCCGCACGGTGCTGCTGAAGCACTTCGACGAGCAGGGTTTCGTCTTCTACACGAACTACGACTCCCGCAAGGCGCGTGACCTGGCGGAGAACCCGTACGTCTCGCTGCTGTTCCCCTGGCACCCGATGGCACGGCAGGTCATCGTGACCGGGGTCGCCCGGCGCACCGGCCGGGACGAGACGGCGGCGTACTTCCGCACCCGGCCGCACGGATCGCAGCTGGGGGCGTGGGCGAGCGCCCAGTCCTCGGTGATCTCCACCCGGGCCGACATCGACGCCGCGTACGCCGAGCTGGCCGCCCGTTACCCCGAGGGCGAGCAGGTGCCGGTGCCCCCGCACTGGGGTGGTTTCCGGGTGGCCCCGCAGGCGGTGGAGTTCTGGCAGGGCCGGGAGAACCGGCTGCACGACCGGTTGCGGTACGTGGAGCAGCCGGACGGGAGCTGGCGGGTGGAGCGGCTCAGCCCCTGAGACGTCCCAGGGCTCATATCTTTCCCCGGACGTACTGCGTGCGGTGTCCGTCGAGCAGCTCGGCCACGCGGCCGCGGAATTCCGGTGTGAGCTCGGGCCAGTTCCAGAACTCGAACCCGAGGTGGGCGAAGGCGAAGTAGTCCTCGGTCCAGGCCCAGTCGCGCAGGGGGACCTTGCGGGCGCAGGCCGGGCAGCGGACCTGGGCCGTACCGGTGGCGGACCAGGTGCCGATGGCGTCGGCGAAGGGCCCCCATGCCTCGTCGATCATCGCCCACCGGTCGTCGACCAGGCGGGTCGTGGTGGAGCAGCGCGGGCAGACGGCCGCCTCCAGTCCCCCCGGGCAGCCGTGGAAGACCTTGCGGCCGAGGTGCACGGCGAGCCCGTCGCAGGGGCCCTGGGCGGCCTTCCCTGCCACTGCCCGTGACCAGCTCGGGCCGGGCGGGTGCCCCAGCGGCCGTCCCAGGACGCAGTCGGTCGGGTCGGCGAGGACGATGCCCTCTTCGACGAGCCCTGCGAGGACCCGTCCTGCCAGGGGCTCGGCGTCCGCCGCGGTGGCGTCCAGGTCCACGATCGTCTGGAAGTGATCACCCATGCCGGAACCGTAGGCCCCGGCACTGACAGCGCCCTCAGCCCAGCGTCTCCTCCAGCAACCCCGCCCACTGGGCCACCACCCGCTCCCGGCGGGCCGCGTCGTCGGTGAGGAGGTTGGCGAGGCCCAGGCCGCGGGCCATGTCGAGGAGGCCCTGGACGGTTTCGCGGACGCCGGGGAGGGATTCGTCGGCGGCGAGGAGGTCGACGGCTATGCGGTGGGTCTCGCGGCCGACGCGGGATTCGAGTTCGGTGACGCGGGGCCGGAGCTGCTCCTCGTTGGAGGCGGCGACCCAGAGGTGGAGGGCCGCGCGGAACAACGGCCCCGTGTAGAGGTCGACGAGGGCGGCGACGACGGCGTGGCGGTCGCCTGCCGCGCCCTCGGGGAACAGGGCGCGCAGGGCCGTGGAGCGTTCCTCGGCGACGTATTCGACGGCCGCGGTGAAGAGGTCCTCGCGGGTCGGGAAGTGGTGCTGGGCGGCGCCGCGGGAGACGCCGGCGCGTTCGGCGACGACGGAGACGGTGGATCCCGCCCAGCCGTGTTCGGCGAGGCAGGACACGGCGGCTTCGAGGAGCCGCTGCCGGGTGGCCCGGCTGCGGTCCTGCTTGGGGACTCTTTCCGCACGGTCGACCGTGCTCACACCACCCATGCCGCATCCCGTCGTTCGAGGAAGGCCGTCATCCCCTCGCGGGCCTGCGGGGAGGAGAACAGCCGGGCCGAGAGCGCGCTCAGGTCGGCGGCGTCCCGGTCGAAGGCTTCCAGCACCCTAGCCGTGAGCAGCCGTTTCGTCTCGGCCAGGGCGTCGGGGGCCGACTTGCGCAGGCCTTCCAGGATGGGGGCCAGGGCCGTGTCGACGTCGTCGGCATGGGTGGTGAGCAGGCCTGTCGCGGTCGCCTCCGCCGCGTCGAAGCGTTCGCCGGTGAGGTAGTAGCGGGCGAGTGCGCGGGGGTCGGTGCGGGGCAGGAGCGGGAGGGAGATGACGGCGGGGGCGACTCCGATGCGGACCTCGGTGAAGGCGAAGGTGGCCTCCGTGGCGGCGGCGGCGATGTCGCAGGCGGCCAGGAGGCCGAGGCCGCCCGCGCGGACGTGGCCGGTGACGCGGGCGACGACCGGTTTGGGCAGCTCGATGATCTGCCGCAGCAGGGCGACCAGGGCATGCGGGGCCGGAGGGTCCTTGAGGTCGGCGCCCGCGCTGAAGGTGTTGCCGGTGTGGGTGAGGACGATCGCGCGGACGCCGGGGTCCTCGGCGGCGTCGGTGAGCGCGTCGGCCAGTTCGCCGACCAGGGCCGCCGACAGGGCGTTGCGGTTGTGCGGCGAGTCGAGGGACAGGGTTTCCACGGCACGGTCGTGGGTCTGGGCGATCAGCGTCACGCGCTCTCCCTGAGCTGTCGGCGGAGGATCTTGCCGGAGGCCGCGCGAGGGACGCCAACGATGAAGGTGACGTGGCGTATCCGCTTGTAGGGGGCCACACGCTCGGCGACGTACATCATGATCTCCGCCTCGGTGAGGTCCGCGGCGGACGGCTGGCGGACCACGTAGGCGTGCGGGACCTCGTTGCCGTTGTCGTCGTACCTGCCGATGACGGCGGCGTCGGCGATGCCCGGGTGGGTGAGGAGGAGGGCCTCCAGTTCGGCGGGGGCCACCTGGAAGCCCTTGTACTTGATGAGTTCCTTGACCCGGTCGACCACGAACAGCCAGCCGTCCTCGTCGACGCGGCCCACGTCGCCGGTGTGCAGCCAGCCGTCGGGGTCGATCATCGCGGAGGTGGCGTCGGGGCGGCCGAGGTAGCCCTTCATGATCTGGGGGCCGCGGATGAGGATCTCGCCGGATTCACCGGTGGGGAGGTCCTTGCCGGGGTCGTCGAGGGAGACGATGCGCATCTCGGTGCCGGCGATGAGCTTGCCGACGGTTCCGGGCGGGGCGTCGTTCATGGCGTCCAGGGGGACGACGTGGGTGCCGGGCGACAGTTCCGTCATGCCGTAGGCCTGGCCGACGGGCGGCAGGCCGAGGCGCTGGGAGCAGGCCGAGGCGAGCCGGGCGTCCAGGGGTGCGGCGGCGCTGATGATGTACTGCAGCGACGACAGGTCGTACTGCGCCACGGCCGGGTGCTTGGCGAGGGCCAGGACGATCGGCGGGGCGACGTAGAGGGCCGTGATGCGGTGGTTCTGGATGGCCGCGAGGAACTGCTCCAGGTCGAAGCGGGGCAGGACCACGACGGTGGCGCCCTGTCGGAGGGGTGCGTTCATCAGGGCCGTGAGGCCGTATATGTGGAAGAAGGGAAGAACCGCCAGGACTCGGTCTCCCGGGCCCGCGGGTATCGCCGGGTGGAGTTGCGCGAGGTTGGTGGCGATCTGCCGGTGGGTGAGCATCACGCCCTTGGGGATGCCGGTGGTGCCGGAGGAGTACGGCAGGGCCGCGACGTCCTCGGCGGGGTCGATGCCGATCTGCGGTTCGGGGGCCGTCGAGGCGAGCATGTCGATCAAGGAGCGGTGGCCGCTCGCGCTGTCGCACACGAAGATCTCCCGTACGCCGCCCGCGAGTTCGGCGGCCCGGCGGGCGACGTCCAGCAGCGGTGACACGGTGACGATCCAGCGGGCCGCCGAGTCCCGCAGCTGCTTGGCGAACTCGTCGGCGGTGGCCAGCGGGTGCACGGTGGTGACGGTGGCACCCGCGCGCGTGGCCGCGTAGAAGGCGGTCGGGAAGGCGATGGTGTTGGGGCTGTGCAGGGCGAGGACGTCGCCCTTGCGGACCCCGGCCTCGGCGAGGGCGGCGGCGACGCGCCGGTGGAAACGGTCGACCTGCCCGTAGGTGAGGGTGGTGCCGTCGGTGCCGTCGATCAGCGCCGGGATGTCGCCGAACTCGGCGGCCCGGGCCAGGACCGCGTCGTGGATGGGCAGGTCGACGGGCGGGGCGTCTGCGTACTCGCTGCGGAACATGGCGGGTTCCTCCTCGCGGCGCGGGCCGTCTCGGGGTCCTCAGTACGACTTGGGCAGGCCCAGGGTCTGGTGGGAGACGTAGTTGAGAATCATCTCCCGGCTCACCGGGGCAATACGAGCCACGCGCGCGGCCGTTATCAGCCGGGCGAGGCCGTACTCGCGGGTGAGGCCGTTGCCGCCGAGGGTGTGCACGGCCTGGTCGACGGCCTTCACGCAGGCCTCCCCGGCGGCGTACTTGGCCATGTTGGCGGCCTCTCCGGCGCCCGCGTCGTCGCCCGCGTCGTAGAGATGGGCGGCCTTCTGCATCATCAGGCGGGCGAGTTCGAGGTCGATGTGCGCCTGGGCGAGGGGGTGGGCGATGGCCTGGTGGGCGCCGATGGGGGTGTTCCAGACGGTGCGGTCGCGGGCGTACTCGACGGCTTTGGCGAGGGCGTGGCGGCCCATGCCGATCGCGAAGGCAGCCGTCATGATGCGCTCGGGATTGAGGCCGGCGAAGAGCTGGAGGAGGCCGGCGTCCTCGTCGCCGACCAGGGCGTCGGCGGGCAGCCGTACGTCGTCCAGGGCCAGTTCGAACTGCTTCTCAGCGGCGTTCAGTTCCATGTCGATGGGGCGACGGGTGAAGCCGGGCGTGTCGCGCGGGACGACGAAGAGGCAGGGCTTGAGGCGGCCGGTGCGGGCGTCTTCGGTGCGGCCGACGATGAGGGTCGCGTCCGCGATGTCCACGCCGGAGATGAAGACCTTGCGGCCGGTGAGGAGCCAGTCGGCTCCGTCTCGCCGGGCAGTGGTCGTGATGCGGTGGGAGTTGGAGCCGGCGTCGGGTTCGGTGATGCCGAAGGCCATGAGGCGGGTGCCGTCGGCGAGGCCGGGGAGCCACTGTTGTTTCTGTTGTTCCGTGCCGAAGCGGGCTATCACGGTGCCGCAGATCGCCGGTGAGACGACCAGCATGAGGAGGGGGCAGCCGGCTGCGCCGAGCTCTTCGAGGACGATGGAGAGTTCGGAGATTCCTCCGCCGCCGCCTCCGTAGTTCTCGGGGAGGTTGACTCCGAGGTAGCCGAGTTTTCCTGCCTCGGACCAGAGTCGTGCGGTGTCGCTTTCGCGACCGTGGTGCTTTCCGAGCGCGGCGACGGCTTCTCGTAGCGCCTTGTGGTCTTCGGTGTCCATGGGGAGTCCTTTCGATGCAGGCCGTATGTGGCGTGTCGCGCAGTTCCCCGCGCCCCTTACGGGGCTTCCTTCACCACCGCCAAGAGCGCGCCCGGCTCGACCTGTTGTCCTGGTACGACGCTCAGGCCGGTCAGCGTTCCCGTCACCGGGGCCGTGATCTTGTGCTGCATCTTCATCGCCTCCAGCCAGAGGAGGGGCTCGCCCGCCTTCACCGGTGTTCCTGCCGTCAGGCCGTCGGCGACGCGGACGACCGTGCCCGGCATGGGGGCCAGGAGGGAGCCGGGGGCATGCTGGGTGGCGGGGTCGGGGAAGCGGGGCAGGGCGGTCAGGGCGGTGGTGTTGACGTAGACCTGCTCGCCGTAGCGGGTGACCTCGTACTTCCGCTCCACCCCGTCCACTTCGAGTACGACCAGACCCGCGTCGGCGTGCACCACCCGCACCCCGTCCGCCTCCAGGCCGTTCCGGGTGTGGTGGTAGCGGGCCTCGTGCTCCTCGCCCGCCATCACGTACCGCTTGGCCTGCGGTCGCGAGGGGACGTTGCGCCAGCCGCCGAAGCGGGAGCGGCCGTGGGCGTCGGCGAGGGCGGCGGCCAGGGGGGCGTGCGGGTCGGGGGACGGCTCGGTCAGGTCCGGCAGGTGGCGGTCGTAGAAGCCGGTGTCCATGCGGGCCGCGGTGAACTCGGGGTGGCGCAGGGAGCGGACCAGGAGGTCGCGGTTGGTGACGGGGCCGTGGATCACCGCGCGTTCCAGGGCGGTGGCGAGCCTGCGGACGGCCTCCGTGCGGGTGGGGGCGTGGGCCACGGCCTTGGCGAGCATGGGGTCGTAGTGGACGCCGATCTCGTCGCCGTCCGTGTAGCCGGTGTCCAGGCGGACCGGCCCGGGGACGCTCAGGCGGTGCAGGGTGCCGGTCTGCGGGGACCAGTCGCGGGCCGGGTCCTCGGCGTACAGACGGGCCTCCACGGCGTGGCCGCACGCGCGTGGCGAGTCGCCTTCGAGGGGGTGGCCCTCGGCGATCCGGATCTGCTCCGCGACCAGGTCGATGCCGAACACGGCCTCCGTGACGGGGTGTTCGACCTGCAGGCGGGTGTTCATCTCCAGGAAGTGAGCTCTGCCGTCGGCGACGAGGAACTCGACCGTGCCGGCGCCCACGTAGTCCACGGCCCGGGCGGCCCGTACGGCGAGGGCGCGGACCTCCTCGTCGAGCTCCTGGGACAGGCCGGGGGCCGGGGCCTCCTCGATCACCTTCTGGTGGCGGCGTTGCAGGGAGCAGTCGCGGGTGCCGAGGGGCCAGACCGTGCCGTGGGTGTCGGCGAGGATCTGCACCTCGACGTGCCGGCCGTTCTCCACGTACGGCTCGACGAAGACCTCGCCGTCACCGAAGGCGCTCGCGGCCTCGGCCCGTGCGGCGGCCAACTCGGCGCCCAGGTCGGCGAGTCGGCGTACGACCCGCATGCCGCGGCCGCCGCCACCGGCCGCCGCCTTCACCAGCACGGGCAGGTCGGCCTCGGTGACGTCGGTGAGGGGCCGGATGCCCATGAGCTGTTTGGCGCGGGTCTTGGACGCCATGGCCTCGATGGCGGCCGGGGGCGGGCCGATCCAGCACAGGCCCGCGTCCAGGACGGCCCGGGCGAAGCCGGCGTTCTCGGAGAGGAAGCCGTAACCGGGGTGCACGGCGTCCGCCCCGGCGGCGAGGGCGGCCTTCACGATCAGCTCGCCGCGCAGATAGGTGTCGGCGGGCGTCTGTCCCGGGAGTCGTACGCTCGCGTCGGCCACGCGCGCGTGGAGGGCGGTCGCGTCGGCGTCCGAGTGCACGGCGACCGTGCGGATGCCCAGGTCGTGGCAGGTGCGGAAGACGCGGCAGGCGATCTCGCCCCGGTTGGCGACCAGCACAGAAGTGATCACTGAAGGGTTTCCTCACATCCGGAAGACGCCGAAGCCGCCGCGCGCGCCCTCGTAGGGCGCGGTGTGGATCGCGGAGAGGCACAGGCCGAGGACGGTGCGGGTGTCGCGCGGGTCGATGACGCCGTCGTCGTACAGCCGCCCGGACAGGAACATCGGCAGCGACTCGGACTCGATCTGCTGCTCGACCATGGCGCGCAGCGCGGCGTCCGCCTCCTCGTCGTAGGGCTGCCCCTTGGCGGCGGCGGACTGGCGGGCGACGATCGACAGCACGCCCGCGAGCTGCTGCGGGCCCATGACGGCCGACTTGGCGCTGGGCCAGGCGAAGAGGAAGCGGGGGTCGTAGGCGCGGCCGCACATGCCGTAGTGGCCGGCGCCGTAGGAGGCGCCCATGAGGACGGAGAGGTGGGGCACGCGGCTGTTGCTGACCGCGTTGATCATCATCGCGCCGTGTTTGATGATGCCTCCCTGCTCGTACTCCTTGCCGACCATGTAGCCGGTGGTGTTGTGCAGGAACAGCAGGGGGATGTCGCGCTGGTTGGCGAGCTGGATGAACTGGGCGGCCTTCTGGGACTCCTCGCTGAACAGGACCCCCTGGGCGTTCGCGAGGATGCCGACCGGATAGCCGTGCAGGGCGGCCCAGCCGGTGGTCAGGCTCGTCCCGTAGAGCGGCTTGAACTCGTCGAAGTCGGAGGCGTCGGCGATCCTGGCGATGACCTCGCGCGGGTCGAAGGGGCTCTTGAGGTCGCCGGGGACGATGCCCAGCAGTTCCTCCGCGTCGTACGTGGGCGGCTCGGCGGGCCCCGGATCCTCGTACGCCTTGCGGTGGTTGAGGCGGGCGACCACGCGCCGGGCCTGCCGGAGCGCGTCCTGCTCGTCGACGGCGAAGTGGTCGGCGAGGCCCGACACGCGCGCGTGCATCTCGGCGCCGCCCAGGGACTCGTCGTCGCTCTCCTCCCCGGTCGCCATCTTCACCAGCGGCGGACCGCCGAGGAACGCCTTCGCCCGCTCCTTGACCATGATCACGTGGTCGGACATGCCGGGGACGTAGGCGCCGCCCGCGGTGGAGTTGCCGAAGACGACCGCGACGGTGGGGATGCCGGCGGCGGACAGCCGGGTGAGGTCGCGGAAGATGGCGCCGCCGGGGATGAAGATCTCTTTCTGGGACGGCAGGTCGGCACCGCCGGACTCCACCAGGCTGATGCAGGGCAGCCGGTTGGCCAGCGCGATGTCGTTGGCGCGCAGGGCCTTCCTCAGCGACCAGGGGTTGCTCGCACCGCCGCGCACGGTCGGGTCGTTGGCGGTGATCAGGCACTCCACGCCCTCGACGACACCGATACCGGTGACGAGGGACGCGCCGACGGTGTGGTCACTCCCCCAGGCGGCCAGCGGGGACAGCTCCAGGAAGGGCGTGTCGGGGTCGAGGAGCAGCTCGATGCGCTCGCGGGCGAGGAGCTTGCCGCGCTTTCGGTGCCGTGCGACGTACTTCTCACCGCCGCCCGCGAGGGCCTTGGCGTGCTCGGCGTCGAGTTCGGCGAGCCTGGCGAGCATCGTCTCGCGGTTGGCCGCGTAGTCCGGGCCGTTGGTGTCGAGCCCGGAGGTCAGGACGGTCACAGCAGGGCCTCCGGTATGTCCAGGTGGCGGGAGCGCAGCCATTCGCCGAGGGCCTTGGCCTGCGGGTCGAAGCGGTGCTGTGCGGCGACGCCGGCGCCGAGGATGCCCTCGACGACGAAGTTGAGGGCGCGCAGGTTCGGCAGCACGTGCCGTACGACGGTCAGCTCGCGGCTCTCGGGGATCAGCTCCCGGAACCGGTCGGCGGTCAGCTCGTGGGCGAGCCACCGCCAGGCGTCGTCCGTGCGGGCCCACACCCCGACGTTGGCGTTGGCGCCCTTGTCCCCGCTGCGGGCGCCCACGACGAGGCCGAGGGGAGCCCTGGTGACCGGCCCGGGCGGGAGCGGCTCGGGGAGCGGGGGCTCCGGAACGTCGTCGAGTACGAGGGTGTCGTGGGGCGGCGGCACCGGAACCCGCTGTCCGTCGTGGAGGACCGCCACATGGTCGACCGCACCATGGGGGACGTACACATCCTCGAAGACCCCATAAGGCGAGCCCTTCCCCGGTGGTGCGAGCACATGGAAGCCGGGGTAGCTGGCCAGCGCCAACTCCACGGCCGCCCCGCTCAGGGCCCGCCCGACGGCCCCCTGGTCGGGGTCCCGCACGACGAGCCGCAGCAGGGCGCTCGCCGTCTCCTCGCTCGGGGCGTCGGCGCGGTCGGTGCGGACCAGCTCCCAGCGCACGTCGGCGGCCTTGCCGAGGGCCGGTTCCATCTGGTCCCGCACCAGGGCGGCCTTGGCCTCGACGTCGAGGCCGGTGAGCACGAAGACGACCTCGTTGCGGAAACCGCCGAGCCGGTTGCACCCGACCTTGAGGGTGGGCGGCGGCGCCTCCCCGCGCACGCCCTCGATCCGCACCCGGTCGGGCCCGTCCTGGCTCAGCCGCACGGTGTCCAGCCGGGCGGTGACGTCCGGCCCCGCGTACCGGGCACCGGCCGTCTCGTACAGCAGCTGCGCGGTGACCGTGCCGACGTCGACGAAGCCGCCGGTGCCGGGGTGCTTGGTGATGACGCAGCCGCCGTCCTCGTGCAGCTCCGCGAGCGGGAAGCCTGGCCTGCGGACGTCTCCGTCCCGGAAGAAGGCGTAGTTGCCGCCGGTGGTCTGCGCCCCGCACTCCAGGACATGCCCCGCGACCACCGCGCCCGCCAGCCGGTCGTGGTCCTGCGGGGTCCAGCCGAAGTGGGCGGCGGCGGGCCCGGTCACCAGGGCCGCGTCCGTCACCCGCCCGGTGACCACGACGTCGGCACCCACCCTCAGACACTCCGCGATGCCGAAGCCGCCGAGGTAGGCGTGGGCGGCGAGGCGGCCGGGGCAGGCGGCGGTGAGGTCGTCGCCCGCCACATGGGCGACGCGCACGGGGATGCCCAGCCGGTCGGCCAAGTGCCGTACGGCATCGGCGAGTCCGGCCGGGTTGAGCCCGCCCGCGTTGGTGACGATCCGCACGCCCCGCTCGTGCGCCAGCCCCAGGCAGTCCTCCAACTGCCGCAGGAACGTACGGGCGTATCCGGCGGCGGGGTCCTTCAGGCGGTCCCGGCCGAGGATGAGCATCGTCAGCTCGGCGAGGTAGTCGCCGGTGAGGACGTCGAGTTCGCCGCCGGTGAGCATCTCGCGCATCGCGTCGAAGCGGTCGCCGTAGAAGCCGGAGGCGTTGCCTATGCGCAGGGCCGTCACGAGGCCGCCTCCCCGCCCCTGCGCTCGGGCGTCACAAGCCGCGCCTCGTCGCTGCGCTCGGGCGTCATGAGGCGGGCCCCTTCGGCGGGCGTCCGCCGCCCGGCGGGCCCGCGAAGGCCTGCGCGATGCCCAGCCAGTGGTCGGCGTCGGGGCCGTCCGCGCGCAGGGCCAGGTCGCTGCGGTGGGCGCGCTGCGTGACCAGGAGGCAGAAGTCGAGGGCGGGGCCGGTGACGCGCTGCGCGGCGTCCTCGGGGCCGTAGGCCCACAGGTCGCCGGAGGGGGCGAGCAGTTCGACGCGGAACGGGTCGGTGGGCGGGGTCAGGCCGTGCACGCCGTAGGCGAAGTCCCGGGTCCGCACCCCGAGCCGGGCCACATGCCGCAGCCGATCGGTGGGTGGGCGCACCACACCCAGGGCGTCGGCCACATCCTGCCCGTGGGCCCAGGTCTCCATCAGGCGGGCCGTCGCCATGGAGGCCGTCGACATGGGCGGGCCGTACCAGGGGAAGCGCGCCTTCGGCGGGGCGGCCCGCAGCGCCTCCTCCAGTGCCGTACGGCCGCCGCGCCACCGGGCGAGCAGCTCGCCGGGCGGGAGTCCCGCGCCCTCCTCGGCGCCTTCGTCGACGAACGAGTCCGGCGCTGCGAGGGCCTTGTCGACCAGGGTGTGGAAGCCGTCGGGGTCCGTGACGGCGAGCAGGGCCGAGCGGTCCGTCCAGGCGAGATGGGCGATCTGGTGGGCCACGGTCCAGCCGGGCGCGGGGGTCGCGAGCGACCAGCGCTGCGGGGACAACCCGGCCACGAGGCGGTCGAGTTCCTCACTCTCCTCGCGCAGATCGTCGATCACGGACATCGGATCGGACACGGGCGCTCCCCTCGGGGCACGGCGGTGTGCGGGGTGGTGCGGCGTGCTGAGGAGCATGGCAGCAACGCCAGAAACAATCAAGCGTGCTTGCATGAATTGCCGCTCGCGCACCCGCCCGGCGTGAGAGGGCTCAGCCGGCCGCGCCCGCTTCTCTCGCCGCCTCCTCCACCCTGCGCCGGTGGGCCTCCCACATGGCCCGGTCCCCCGGCGGCATGCTGCCCTTGCCCGGCGTCAGGCCGACCGAGCCGTCGATGAGTTCGCGCACGATGTCGGCGTGGCCGGCGTGACGGCTGGTGTCGGCGATCACGCGCACCAGGATGTGGTGCAGCGTGGTCTCCCGCCGCTCCTCGGGCCACCACGGGACGTGACCGGTCGCGCCCAGCGGCAGCGCCGCGATCGTGCCGTCCGCGTGCTCCCACGCCCGGCGGTACAGCCCGGCGATGTCCTCGCGGGACTCGTCCGGGGTGGCCCACATGTCGGCGTTGGGTTCGGCGTCCCGCGTGTACCACCAGGGCGGGGGGTCCTCGGCGAAGAACGGCCGGCCGAACGTGTCCCCGAAGTACCCCAGCTCCACCCCGGCGGTGTGCTTGACCAGCCCCAGCAGATTGGTGCCGGTCGGTGTCAGGGGGCGGCGGATGTCGTACTCCGAGAGCCCGTCGAGCTTCCACAGCAGGGCGTCGCGAGCGTCCTGGAGATAGCGGAGGAGGTCGGCCTTGGGGTCCGGTGTGGTCATGCGCGCAGTGTGGCACCGGGCACTGACAAGCGGGCCGGACCGGACGGGCGGCCGGTCCCCTCGCGGGGCGGCTCAGCCCTCCAGGCCGGTGCTCTCCAGCGCCGCCCGCTTCTTGCGCCCGCGGCCCACCTGGGTGCGCACCGCCCCCATGCTCGCCGCGACGACGAGGGCGATCGCGGCGGCCTCGGCGGCGTTGAGGGCCTGGTCGAGGATGAGGAAGCCGGCCGTCGCGGCGATGGCCGGTTCGAGGCTCATCAGGATCGCGAAGGTGGAGGCGGGCAGGCGGCGCAGGGCGAGGAGTTCGAGGGTGTAGGGCAGGACCGAGGAGAGCAGGGCGACCGCCGCGCCCAGGCCCAGCGTCACCGGGTCGAGCAGCTTCGTCCCCGACTCGGCGATGCCCAGGGGCAGGAACAGCACCGCCCCCACCGCCATGGCCAACGCCAGCCCGTCCGCCTGCGGGAAACGGCGGCCCGTACGGGCGCTGAAGACGATGTAGGCGGCCCACATGGCGCCCGCCCCCAGGGCGAAGGCAGCACCTGTGGGGTCGAGGCCGCTGAAACCGCCCCCGCCCAGGAGGAAGACACCGGCGAGGGCCAGTGCCGCCCAGACGACGTTGATCGCGCGGCGGGAGGCGAAGACCGACAGGGCGAGCGGGCCGAGGACCTCCAGCGTGACCGCGGGACCCAGCGGGATGCGGGCGACGGCCTGGTAGAAGAGGCCGTTCATCGCGGCCATGGTGATGCCGAAGACCACCACCGTGCCCCAGTCGGTGCGCGAGTGGCCGCGCAGCCGCGGACGGCAGACCAGGAGCAGCACGACGGCCGCGACCAGCAGGCGCAGCGCCACGACCCCGAGGGCACCCGCCCTGGGCATCAGCGTCACCGCCAGCGCGCCGCCGAACTGCACGGAGATGCCGCCGGCGAGCACAAGGCCCACGGGTCCGAGGGAGCCGAGCCGCCCCGGGCGGGCGGCCGGCGCGGTGGCGTCGGCGGCGGTCGCGGTCGCGGTCGCGGGTGAGGTGGCGGTCTCCGGCGTGGTCACGGGCGGGTCCTGTGCTCGGGATCGGTGTCAGGGGTGCTACGGGTGTGCGGTGCGTACACCGGGGCACACGCTACGTACAGCCCGATGCACTGCACAGTCCAGGGTAATGGACTTAGTCAGGTGCGTGAACCCCTTTTGCCTCTGTCTCGGGCTGTGAGACGTCAGCGGCGGGCTAGGTACACGTTCAGCGCCTTGTACAGCAGCCGGTTGAGCGGGTAGTCCCATTCGCCGAGGTACTCCACGGCCTCACCGCCGGTGCCCACCTTGAAGCGGAGCAGGCCCAGCAGGTGGCTGGACTCCTCCAGGGTGTCGGTGATGCCGCGCAGGTCGTAGACGGCGGCGCCCAGTTCGTGCGCGTCGGTCATCATGCGCCACTGCACGGCGCTGCTCGGCTGGACCTCGCGGCGGCGGCTGGTGGAGGCGCCGTAGGAGTACCAGACGTGGTCGCCGACGGTCAGCATCGTGGCCGCGGCGAGCACCTCGCCGTCGTGGTAGGCGAGGTAGAGCCGCATCCGGTCCGGGTGTTCGGCGGTGAGCGCGCTCCACATGCGCTGGAAGTACGGCAACGGGCGCGGGATGAAGCGGTCCCGTTCGGCGGTCTCGCAGTACAGCTCGTGGAAGGCCGGCAGGTCCTCCAGGTCGCCGCGTACGACCTTGACCCCGGCCTTCTCCGCCTTCTTGATGTTGCGGCGCCACTGCTGGTTGAGGCCGTTGTGGATGTCGTCCAGCGACCGGCCGGCGAACGGCACCTGGAAGACGTAGCGGGGCTGCCCGGCGGCGAAGCCGTCCTCGCCGGACGCCTCGGACTGCCGCCAGCCCATGCGGCGCAGACTGTCCGCTACCTGGCCGGCCCGCGGTTCGTACGACGTCGCCCGCACGTCGCGCAGCCGCCGGGCGGCCGGGTCCGCGATCGCCGCCTTGACCGCGTCGGCGCTCCAGCGGCGCACCACGACCGGCGGGCCCATGCGCACCGCGAAGGCACCCCGTCGTCTCAGGTGCGCGATCATCGGATCCAGCAGGCGGTCGAGGTCCGGCTCGTGCCAGTCGAGGAGCGGGCCCTCGGGCAGATACGCGAGGTGGCGCGGCAGCCCGGGCAGCCGCGGCCCGGGCAGGGGGCGCAGCAGCACCAGTCCCGCGCCCACGAGCTGCCCGTCGTCGAACCAGCCGAGGCTCTCCGCCTTCCAGTCGGGCTTTACCTCGCCCCAGGACGGGACCTGGGTGTGGCTGGCGGCGGGGCGGGCCGTGACGAACGCGAGGTGCTCGTCACGGGTGATCGGCTGGACGCGGACGCTCATGCGCGGGCTCCTTCGAGCAGCGGCCCTCGACGGGCAGTGACTGGTCCCGCGAGCCTAGGAGCGGCGTCGGCCCTCCCCCGGCTCAGACACTCGGGTCCACCGGCCCCATGGCCCGAACGCCTCACCCACCGGCCCGCCCGCCCCACGGCCCGAACGCCTCACCCGCACGCCCGCCCGCCCCACAACCCGACCACCCCACCCACAGGCCACGCCCGCCCCACGGCCGAACGCCTCACCCCACAGGCCGCCGCCCCACGGCCGAACGCCTCACGCGCCGTCGCGCCGGCGGTCCCCGTCCAGTGCCTCGGCCAGCACCTCCGCCAGGTGCCTGCCCCGTACGCCCGCCAGCTGCTCCAGCTGGGTGCGGCAGGAGAAACCGTCCGCCAGGACCACCGTGCCGTCGGGGGCGTCCCGCACCGAGGGCAGGAGTTGTTCCTCCGCGCAGGCGGTGGACACCTCCCAGTGGCCCTTCTCGAAGCCGAAGTTCCCCGCGAGCCCGCAGCAGCCGCCGCTCAGTTCACCGGTGAGCAGGGCCGCTTCCCGCAGTCGGCGGTCGGCGGCGTCGCCGAGCACCGCGTGCTGGTGGCAGTGGGTCTGCCCGGCCACCGGACGGCCGACGCGCGGCGGTGTCCAGCCGGGGGCGTGGCGCTCCAGCGTCTCGGCGAAGGTGAGCACCCTGGCGGCGAGGCGGGCCGCACGCGGGTCGTCGTGCAGCAGCTCGGGGACATCGGTGCGCAGGGCCGCGGCGCAGCTCGGCTCCAGGACCACGACCGGCGCGTCGGTCTCCAGCACCGGTTCCATCAGGTCGAGCGTGCGGCGCATGACGGCCCGGGCCCGGTCCAGCTGTCCCGTCGACACGTACGTCAGCCCACAGCAGACCCGGCCCCGGCCGCGCAGCAGGGCCAGCGGATCGAGGGCGACGGTCCTGCCGTCCCCCACGGGCGGTTTCGCCAGCCGCACGGTCGGCGGCAGCGCCACCCGCAGTCCGGCCGCCTCCAGGACCCGTACGGCCGCCTGCCCCACGGCCGGCGAGAGGTGCTCGGTGAAGGTGTCGGGCCACAGGACGACCAGGTCTCCCGACCTCGCCTGCCTCCGCCGCCGCTCCCACCACCGGCTGAACGTCCGCGTCGCCACTCGCGGGATCTCCCGCTCGGGCGCGATGCCGCCCAGCCGCTTCGCCGCCCAGGCGAAGGGCCGTACCGCGGACAGGGCGTTGACCAGCCACGCCGTGCGGGTGCGGGACACCGCCCGGAGCCACACCGGCAGCCGGCCCATCGAGTGGTGCGCGGCGGGCCGGCGCCGCCCGGCGTAGTGGTGGTGCAGGAACTCCGCCTTGTACGTGGCCATGTCGACCCCGACCGGGCAGTCCGACCGGCAGCCCTTGCAGGAAAGGCACAGGTCCAGCGCGTCCCGGACCTCGGTCGAGCGCCAGCCGTCGGTCACCACCTCGCCGGCGAGCATCTCGTGCAGCAGCCGGGCCCGCCCGCGCGTGGAGTGCTCCTCCGCACCCGTCGCCCGGAAGGACGGGCACATGACGCCCGAGCCGGACACCGACGTCGTACGGCACTTGGCGACGCCCACGCAGCGCCGCACCGCCGCCGGGAAGTCGCCGCCGTCGGAGGGGTAGCCGAAGGCCACGTCGACCGGTTCGCGGGGCAGGACCGAGAAGCGCAGGTCGGCGTCGAGGGGCGCTGGGCGCACCAGCATCCCGGGGTTGAGCAGGTCGTCCGGGTCCCACACGCCCTTGACCCGCTCGAAGAGGCCGACCATCTCCGGGCCGTACATCCGCGGCAGCAGCTCCGCCCGCGCCTGCCCGTCCCCGTGCTCCCCGGACAGTGAGCCGCCGTGCGCGACCACCAGCTCCGCGAGCTCCTCCGAGAAGCGGCGGAAGCGGGCGACACCGGTCTCGGTGAGGAGGTCGAAGTCGATCCGGACGTGGATGCAGCCGTCCCCGAAGTGTCCATAAGGCGTGCCGCGCAACCCGTGCGCCGCCATCAGCGCCCGGAAGTCCCGCAGGTACGCCCCCAGCCGGGCGGGCGGTACCGCGCAGTCCTCCCAGCCCGGCCACGCCTCGGTCCCGTCCGGCATGCGGGTCGCCGTACCGCTCGCGTCCTCCCGGATCCGCCACAGCGCGCGCTGTCCCGCCGGGTCGGTGACCACGAGCGCGTCCAGGACGTCGGCGGCCCGCACGATCGCCTCCGCACGCGCGCGTGCCTCGCCCGCCGACTCCCCGCCGGTCTCCACGAACAGCCAGGCCCCGCCCCGCGGCAGCGCCTCCGGGGACGGCACCAGGTCCGCCGCCATGCCCTCCACCGTCAGCGGGTCGAACGGGAGCAGCCCGGCCGCCGCCTCCGCCGCCGCGCTCTCGTCGGCGTAGCCCAGCACGGCCAGCGCACGCGCGCGTGGCGCTTCGACCAGGCGCACGACCGCCTCCGTCAGCACGCCGAGGGTGCCCTCCGAGCCGCAGAAGGAGCGGGCCACGTCGGCGCCGCGCTCGGGCAGCAGGGCGTCCAGGGCGTAGCCGGAGATGCGGCGGGGCAGGTCGGGGAAGCCGGTGCGCAGGCGCGCCAGTTCCCCCTCGGCCAAGGCGCGCAGTCCGTCCGGCGCCCCGGCCCAGTCCTGCCCGAGCCGAAGGCGCTCGCCCCGCGCGGTGACGACGTCCAGCTCCCGCACACTGTCCGCGGTCGTGCCCCACGCCACGGAGTGTGAGCCGCACGAGTTGTTGCCGATCATGCCGCCGAGCGTGCAGCGGCTGTGGGTGGAGGGGTCGGGGCCGAACCGCAGGCCGTGCGGGGCCGCTGCGTCCTGGAGCCGGTCGAGGACGAGGCCGGGCTGGACCACGGCGGTGCGGGTCCCGGGATCCAGCGACAGCATGCGGTTCATGTGCCGGGTGAAGTCCAGGACGACACCGGTGCCGGTGGCCTGCCCGGCGATGGAGGTGCCTCCGCCCCGGGCGACCACGGGCACCCCTCGCTCCCGGCACACCGCGAGCACCGCCGCCACGTCGTCGGCGTCACGCGGAGCGACCACGCCCACCGGGACCCGCCGGTAGTTGGACGCGTCCATGGTTGTCAGCGCCCGAGAGGTGACGTCGAACCCGACGTCACCCCGGACGACGGCACGCAGCCGCGCTTCGAGATCCGTCATGCGTCCAGCATGCCCCCGGAGTCTCAGCCCTTGACGGCGGAGCTGGCCACGCCCTCGACGAACCAGCGCTGGAAGAACGCGAAGACGATCAGCACGGGCAGCACCAGCAGCACTCCGAAGGCGAGGATCTGGCCCCAGTCCGGGGGCTGCTGGCCCTGGAAGACGCTCATCTCCAGCGGCAGGGGGCGCACGGACGGGTCGGACACCATCAGCACCGGCCACAGGAAGGAGCCCCACTGGATGAGGAAGGTGAGGATCGCGACCGAGGCGAACACCGGCCTGGACATCGGCACGATGATCGCGAAGAAGGTGCGCCAGGGGCCCGCGCCGTCCAGCCGGGCCGCCTCCTCGATGCTCGGCGGGATCTTCTTGAAGAACGTGTGGAACTGGTAGATCGCGAAGGCGTTGGCGACGAACGGCAGCGCCTGGATGAACAGGGTGTTGCGCTGGCCGTTGAACATGTAGAACAGCGGCACCGCCACCGACTCGAACGGGATCAGCATCAGCAGCAGGACGAGGGTGAACACGGCGTTCTGCCCTCGCCACTTCAGCCGCGTCAGCCCGTAGGCCGCCATCGAGTTGACGATCAGCCCGCCCGTCACCACCACGAAGGACAGCAGCACCGACACGCCCATGAACTGCCAGAAGTAGCCGGTGCTGTCGGAGTTCAGGCTGTCGAGGACGGCTGTGTAGTTGTCGAAGGAGAGGTGGGTGGGCAGGAAGCCGGACAGGCCGTTCAGGACCTCGTCGGACGGCTTGAGGCTGCCGAGGAAGAGGTAGAGCGCGGGGAGGGCGAAGACGAACGCCAGGACGCTCAGGACGGTGTAGTCGAGGACGCGGCGTACGGGCGTACTGGTCATGGCCATGGGTTGGTCAGTCCTCGTTGTCGGGCCGGACGACGCGGCGCTGGACGATGGTCAGGGCGACGACGATCAGGAAGAACACCACCGTGACGGCCGAGGCCTGGCCGATGTTGTTCTGGTCGAAGGCCGTGGTGACGGCCTGGTACATCACCGTGCGGGTGGCGTCCTCGTCCAGGCCGCCGCCGCGGATGAGGATGTACACCTGGTCGAAGACCCGGAAGGACAGCACCGAGGTCAGCATCGCGACGAAGACGAGGGTGCCGCGGATGCCGGGCAGGGTGACGTGCCGGAACTGCTGCCAGCGCGAGGCCCGGTCCAGCTCGGAGGCCTCGTAGAGCTCGCCCGGGATCTGCTGGAGACCGGCCAGCAGGATGACCATCTGGAAGCCGACGCCCTGCCACACCGACAGCACGATGATCGAGCCCATCGCGGTGAGGCCGTCACCGAGCCAGTCGAAGGCGCCCCAGTTGCCGAAAGTGACCACGTCCAGCGCGGAGTTGAGCATGCCCTGCTCGCTGCGGGCGAGGATCAGCCGCCAGATCACGGCGACCAGCGCCATCGGGAAGACCACCGGCATGAAGAAGAAGGACCGGAACAGGCCGATCGCCTTCAGCTTGCGGTTGAGCAGGATCGCCAGCGCCAGCGCGAGACCCGTCTGGAGCGGTACGACGACCGCGGCGAAGGTCAGGTTGTTCAGCAGCGCCCGCAGGAACGGGCCGGACAGGTCGGGGTCGGTGAACAGCCGCCGGTAGTGCTCCACGCCGAAGAAGGTGGGCTCCAGCGGTGAGCCGAGGCGGACGTTGTAGAAGGAGAGCACCACGGCGTAGCCGAACGGGATGCCGACGAAGGCGATCAGCCCGCCGACGGCCGGGGCGGCCATCAGCAGCCCGTGCAGCCGGTCGCGGTTGCCGCGCGCGCGACGCGGGGGCTTCGCGGGGGGTGCGGACGAGACGGCCTGCGCCCGGCCTGGGGCCGCGGCGTGCGCGGGTTCCACGGTTTTCACGGGAGGGTCCTCTTCCCGGCGGGGCGGGCGCGGTCGGTACGCGGCTGCGTCGCCACGTCGACGGCGGCCCGCCCGGGCCGATGCGTCCTGCGGGCTACGGGATCTCGTAGCCGGCGTTGTCGGTGAAGTCCCGGTCGATGGCGCGGGCGGCCTTCTTCAGGGCTTCCTCGGGGTCGGCGCCGCCGTAGATCGAGTTCAGGGCCGTGCTGAACTTGGCGGTGACGGTGGGGTATCCGGCGGTCACCGGGCGGGTGACGGCGACGCAGGAGGCGCTGATGTCGCTGTCGCCGCACGGCTTGGCCAGCTGGTCGGCGAAGAGCTGGAGCGGGCCGCCCTTCTTGTACAGCTCGCTCTTGGCGAGGGCGGTCTTGGTGGCGGGCACCGCGCCGTTGGCCTTGGTCATCGCGCCGACGTTGGTGTCGTTCAGCAGGTAGTCCAGGAAGGTGCCGGCGGCCTTGCCGTTCTTGCTGTCGGCGCCGATGCCCCAGGCCCACGAACCCTGCCCGGTCTTGGGACCGTTGCCGAAGTCCGGCAGCGGCAGGACGACGAGGTCGTCACCGAGGGCCTCGCTGTAGGCGGGGTAGTTCCAGTGGCCGACCCAGCTCAGCGCCACCTTGCCCTTGGCGAAGGCGTTACCGTCGGTGTTGGGGTCGACGAAGGTCTTCCAGGACTGGAAGGTCTTCATCGCGGAGACGACCTTCGGGCTGTCGAGGGCGCCCTCCGCCTTGCCGTCCTTCAGCAGGCCGCCGCCGGCCGAGAAGACGATCGGGGAGAAGCCGAAGGTGCCCCACTCGGAGGCCAGGCCGTACTGCTCCGATATGTCGAGGACCTTGCCGTCGGAGTCCTTGCCCTTCAGCGCCTTGAGGGCCTTGCCGAACTCCTCGGCCGTCCAGGCGTCGTCCACGCTCGTGGGGTACTTCACGCCGGCCGCGTCCAGCAGCTTCTTGTTGGCGTACATGCCGAGCCCGGCGTCGAACATGCCGAGGCCGTAGTGCTTGCCGTCGATCTCGCCCTGCGCCTTGATCGCGTCCGTGGCGTTGCCGAGGGTCTTGGCGGAGACGTGGCCGTCGACCGGGGCGAGCTTGCTGTTGTAGACGAAGTTCGCCATCGTCGGGCCGTCGAACTCCAGCACGTCCGGCAGTTCGGAGGCGTCGGTGGCGGTGATGGTCTTCGTGTAGTCCTTCTCCGGTATGAGCTTCAGCTCGGCCTTGACGGCGTTCTGCGAGGAGTTGAAGGACTTCACCGCGTTCTGCAGCGCGGTCGCCTCGCTCGCCTGGCCCTGGTGGGCCCAGACGCTGATGGTGCCCTTGCCGCTGCCCTGTTCGGCGGAGGTGTCGTTGCCGCCGCCCCCGCCGCCGCAGGCGGCCAGCGCGGCCAGGGGCAGCAGGGCGAGGGCCGTCAGGCCCGTACGGCGGTGTTTTCCGTGGCCGGTGATCATGGTGGTGCCTCCGAGGGCGGGTGTGCGGTGGGTGCGAGGCCGGTGAGGCCGGTGCGCGGGCGGTGGGTGCGAGGCCGGTGAGGCCGGTGCGCGGGCGGTGGGGCCGGGGGCGGGAACGGCCCTCCGGGGGCGGACGTTCGAGGGGACGGGCGGCCTACCGCTGCCGGTGGCTGTGCGGCGGCGCGGTGGTCTCGCGGAGGACGAAGCGGATGGGCATCTCGACGGGGCGCGGCGACCCGGCGTCCGGTCCGTCCAGCCGCCTCAGCAGCAGCAGGGCAGCCTCCCGGCCCTGGGCCGCGACCGGCTGGGCCACGGTGGTCAGCCCGACCACCTCGGACAGCTCGTGATCGTCGAAGCCGACCACGGACACGTCCTCCGGAACCCTCAGCCGGTGCCGGCGCAGGGCGCGCAGCGCGCCCATCGCCATCTCGTCGGACTGGGCGAAGACGGCGGTCGGCGGGTGGCGCAGCGCCAGCAGTTCGGTCATGGCCCGCTCACCGCCCTCGACCGTGTAACCGCCGTCGGCTTCCAGGGCGGTGTCGGGCTCGATCCCGGCGTCGGCCAGCGCGTCCAGGTAGCCCTGCCGGCGGTCGAGGGGCGTGGTCCAGTGCAGCGGCTCGCTGGCGCCGGAGATCATGCCGATCCGGCGGTGGCCCAGGTTCACCAGGTGCCGCACCGCGCTCTCCGCCCCGCCCCGGTCGTCGATGCCGACGACCATGAAACCGGGCCGGGCGCCGCCGACCGTGGTCGCCAGCGGCACGCCGAGGGAGCACAGGGCGGCGGCCTCGTCCGGGTCCGGGATCAGCAGGGACAGCACGGCGTCGACCCGCTTGCGGATCGGCAGCTTGGTGAAGAAGCGCTTGCGCGCCTCCGGTGAACCGAGGTTGTACAGCAGGACGTCGTAGCCGGCGGCGCTGAAGACCTTCTCGGCCGCGTCCAGCACCGTGCCGAAGAACCAGCGACCGACGTACGGGACGACGACGCCGATGGTGTAGGTGCGTCCGCTGGCCAGGCTGGAGGCCGATCGCGAGGCGGTGTAGCCCAGTTCGGCGGCGGCCGCGACGATCCGGGCCCGCATCTCGTCCGACACTCCCGAACGGCCGCGCAGGGCGCGGGACACGGTGGACGCCGAGACCCCGGTGGCCTCGGCGACATCGGTGATGCTGACCGTCACGGGACGCTCCTTGATCGGGTGTGCACGCCGCGTGACGGGGGTCCGGAGCACATCGGCGGGAGGGGGAGTGACGAGACCGTAAACCCGCTCACCTGGTTGCGCAAGCGTTTGCGTTCAGATTTACTTCGGCTGACTCTCAGAGGAACTCTTCCCAGCAAGATCACAGCGCACGCGTTTGAGTGCCGCTGTCGGCAGACAGGACCTGTCCATGCGATACGCGCCGCCCGGCCTCTGCGTGAACGACTTCGACCTCCTGCGCCACGCGGACGGCACCTACACCGTGCTGCACCTCCAGGGCCCGTGGACGCCCGAGTTCGACCACCTGCGCATGGAGACCTCCTACGGCCGGGCCACCTCCACCGACCTGGTCCACTGGGAGCCGCAGGGCACGGCCTTCGGCAACGGCCTGCCGGGGCGCTTCGACCAGCAGGCGGTGTGGACCATGCACGCCTTCCCGCACGAGCCCGGCATGGCGATGCTCTACACCGCCGTCTCCGGACTCACCCCGGACGGCTGGCCCCTGCAGTCGATCGGCCTGGCCCGCTCCGAGCGCACCGACGGCACCGGCTGGCGCCGCCACGGCACGGGGCCGGTCGTCGAGGCGGACGGGCGCTGGTACCGCACGGGCGAACGCATGGGCTGGCGCGACCCCTTCGTCGTGCGCGACGACGAGTCCGACGGCTGGGTGATGGTGGTCTGCGCCGCCGACGCCTCGCTGCCCGTCGAGGTCGGCGGGTGCGTCGCCTGGGCGACCTCCGACGACCTGGAGAACTGGACCGTCCACCCGCCGCTGGTCTCACCCGGCGACGTCGACGAGTTCGAGTGCCCGGTCCTCGAACGCCTCGACGACGGCGGCTGGCTGCTGCTCGGCTCCATCGGCGCCACCCGCGGCTTCGAGGCGTGGACCGCTCCGCGCCTGCGCGGGCCGTGGACCCGCCGCGGCCCGCTCGGCCCGACGGGCGCGTACGCCCCGCGCGTCGTCGCCGCCCCCGACGGCTCCCGCGTCGTGCTGCACACCACCCCGCGCCGCGTCGGCCTCACCGACTCCGGCGACCGCTGCCGCGGCATGCTCGCCCAGCCCAAGTCACTCGTCGTACCCGCGGACTCGGCACCCCGCCTGGTATGGTGGCCGGGCCTGGACCCCTGGCTCGGCGAGGAGACGTACGACGGCCTCCTGCACGCGGTCGGCGACGTCCCCCTCTCCGGCCGCACCGAGATCACCCTGCGCACACATGTCTCCGACGGGGGCCGGCCCGCGCTCACGGTCGGCTGCGACGGCAAGAACCTGTGGGTCACCGGCCCAGACGGCACCCCGCTCGGCGAGACCCTGCTGCCGGAACCCGCCGCCTCGCTGCGCGTCCTCACCGTCGGTGAGTACGTCGAGGTCTACGCCGACGGCGTCTTCGTCCTCACCACCCTGTGCTATTCCGGCCGCCCCGCCCCCTGGACGGCCACGACCGAGGGCGGGGTCCGTCCCGTCGCCGTCCGCCCCCTGCGGCTGCCGGACCCGCACCGCGACGACGCCTCGGCCGTCTGGCCCGGCCCGCCATCACACTGACCGGTCCACGCCCCGTCTCACCCGACGGACGACGTTTCGCCCACGTTTCTGGAAACGGCTACGCTCCCCTTCGTGGCTGAGATCCAGATTCCTGCTGACATCAAGCCCGCCGACGGTCGATTCGGCGCTGGCCCCTCCAAGGTGCGGGTGGAGGCGCTGGACGCCCTGGCCGCCACCGGCACGTCCCTGCTCGGCACCTCCCACCGTCAGGCCCCCGTCAAGAACCTGGTCGGCCAGGTGCGCGAGGGCATCAGCGAGCTGTTCCAGCTCCCCGACGGCTACGAGGTGATCCTCGGCAACGGCGGCTCCACCGCGTTCTGGGACATCGCGACGCACGGCCTGATCGAGAACAAGTCGCAGCACCTCAGCTTCGGCGAGTTCTCCTCCAAGTTCGCCAAGGCCGCGAAGCTCGCGCCCTGGCTGGCCGAGCCGGACGTCATCTCCGCCGACCCGGGCACCCACCCCGAGGCGGTCGCCGAGGCGGGCGTGGACGTCTACGCGTTCACCCACAACGAGACCTCGACCGGTGTCGCCATGCCGATCAAGCGCGTGGCGGGCGCCGACGAGGGCTCCCTGGTCCTGGTGGACGCCACCTCCGGCGCGGGCGGCCTGCCCGTCGACATCGCCGAGACGGACGTCTACTACTTCGCCCCGCAGAAGTCCTTCGCCTCCGACGGCGGCCTGTGGATCGGCGTCTTCTCCCCGGCCGCGATCGAGCGCGCCGAGCGGATCCACGCGTCCGGCCGCCACGTCCCGGAGTTCTTCTCGCTGCCGACGGCGATCGACAACTCCCGCAAGAACCAGACGTACAACACCCCGGCGCTGGCCACCCTCTTCCTGCTGAACCAGCAGCTGGAGTGGATCAACGGCCAGGGCGGTCTGGACTGGTCGGTCCGGCGCACCGCAACCTCCGCCCGCACCCTGTACGGCTGGGCCGAGGACATCAAGTACGCCAGCCCGTTCGTCACCGACCCGGCCAAGCGCTCACAGGTCATCGGCACGATCGACTTCACGGACGAGGTCGACGCGGCCGCCGTCGCCAAGGTGCTGCGCGCCAACGGCATCGTCGACACCGAGCCCTACCGCAAGCTCGGCCGCAACCAGCTGCGCGTGGCGATGTTCCCGGCGATCGACCCGGCGGACATCGAGGCGCTCACGAAGTGCGTCGACTACGTGATCGAGAAGCTCTGACCTTGTCGCGTACGTGAGTGTCGAGGGCGCCCCGCTCGTGCGGGGCGCCCTCTCTCGTGCTCACGCCGGTCGTGCGCCCGGGGTGTCCGGCATCGAGCGCGCCACCCGGAACCCCACGTCGTCGATCCGGAACGTCGGATGGCTCCGGCGGCGCACCGAGGCGCGGCAGCTCCAGTGCTCGTCGGACCAGCCGCCGCCGCGCAGCACCCGGTAGGTGCCGTAGACCTCGGCGTCGTAGAGGTCCCAGCACCAGTTCCAGACGTTGCCCAGCATGTCGTACAGGCCCCAGGCGTTGGGCTGCTTGCCGCCCACGGGGTGGATGCGGTCGTCCGCGTTGCCGCGGTACCAGGCGATCTCGTCGAGCGGGCCGTAGCGGGGGCCGGTGCCGCCGGCGCGGCAGGCGTGTTCCCACTCGGCCTCGGTCGGCAGCCGGTAGCCGTCGGCGGCGGTGTCCCAGTCGGCGGTCCCGCCGCCGGGCCGCACCTCGTACGCCGGGGTCAGGCCCTCGCGCCGGGACAGGGCGTTGCAGAACCGGATCGCGTCCCACCAGGACACGCCCTCGACGGGCAGCAGCTCACCCCGGGCCGTGCTCGGACGCTCGCCGGTGACCTCGGCGTACCACTCCTGCGTGACCGGCACCGCCGACATCCGGAACGACGCGACCTCGACCGTCCAGCTGCGCTCGGTCCGCCGGTCGGACAGCGTGACGGGCCCCGCCGGGACGCTCACCATGTCGTTGTTCATGCGCTCCCCCATGACCGGACACTTTAGGGGGAGCATCCACAGCACACCGCGCTCGATGGTGAACT
>NZ_JBEOXI010000045.1:0-42895 GCF_040296465.1 Streptomyces sp. NPDC002130 | reverse complement strand
GGTCTGTGACGACATGAGCGTCGAGGTGGCGCTGGCCGTCATGGCCGCCGCACGCACGGGCCGACTGGTCGTCTGCGACCAGGACGACCAGCGGGCCCCACCGCTCGCCTGCCGTCTCCGCCGCGAGCTGGGCTTGCCGCGCGCCGGGCGGACCCCATCCCAGCAGGGCGGCTGCCTGGGCGGGGGTGGCGAGCAGGCGGGCGAAAGGGCGGCCGGTGGCGGGGTCGACGGCCGCCGGTCCGATGGCGGTGACCCGGGCGGCCAGGCGGAGCCGGGCGTTGGGCCCCACGCCGCCGTAGACCTCGCCGGTCTCGTCCAGCACCCAGCCCAGTCGCACCGAATCGGCCAGGGTGAGCTGGGCTTCCTCGGCCGCTTCGCGGTGCAAGGTGTCCTCGGGCGTAGTGTCGGTTGTTTCCACGGTGCCGCCGGGCAGCATCGGCAGGGCGCCCCGCGGGCCGGGGTCGGCCACGAGGACGACCCGGCCGTCGGGCACGAAGCACCACGCCCAGGCTTGCTGCACGGGCAGCGGCACGGGGACCGGGCCGCGCTGGAGAGGGCTGTCCCACGAGGGCCGGTAGCGGACGTGGACGTCATGGCGGTCCAGCGCCGGGACATCGAGGATGTGCCGCCCGTCGGCGAGGTGCGAGGTGGCGGTGTTCCCGAGCCGGGCCCGGTAGGCGGCGAGCATGATCCGCCCGTCCACGGGTCGCAGCCGCCGCACCGCGTCCCGGGTCTCCAGGAAGGCGTACTCGGACAGCTCCTCGCGCGGCAGGCGGATCGCCTCCACCTGGTCGGGGGTGAGGGTTCCCCCGTCGAAGACGAACCGGACCTCTCCGGGGCAGTGCGTGCCGGGTTGAAGGTCGGGGTGGTGCGGGGAGAAGGAGTGGACGGCGAGCACGGCCGACAGGTGCAGGTCCAGGCCCAGTTCCTCGGTGATCTCGCGCCGGCAGGTGACGTGCGGATGTTCGCCGGGTTCGACGACCCCTCCGGGCAGCAGCCACGAGTCGTCCTCGCGGTAGGTGGGGTGCACCAGCAGGACCCGGCCGACCTCGTCGGTGATGATCGCGGCGGCGCCGAGCCACGCCGCATGCCGGGATGCGGCGTACTGCGCTGCGGGCAGAGCGGCACGCGGTGAGACGTGATCCGAAGGGGAGACGGGAAAGGTCACGTATCTCTGCCTTCCGAGACGGTGGACGGGCGAGTGGGCAACGAGGAACGGCCAGGGGTGATCAGGGGAGGCGCCGCTCATCCGGCGCTGCAGCTCCCACACCGGCCTCCTGCGGTTCGTCGTCCGGCGCGGTCTTCTTGGGCGGTTGCGGCGGTTGGTCCTGCGTAATGGCCAAGGTCATCGTTCCCCCTAGGACGGTCGCTGCGGCAGAGTCGTGAGGTCTAACGACACGGCTGCGATATCGAACACACGTCATTCGGTCGTGCTGGGGAGCCCGCTATTTACTGCGTGAGGGAACCTCGTGGGTGCGGGATCCCTGGTCCGGCTTAGAGCGGCTGCGGGCAGGAGATGGCCGAAACGCCGACATCGCCAAGCAGTGTTGGCAGTGCGGCGGGTGATCCCGGTCGTCCCCTCCTAGCTGGGATCCTGTTCGGCCTCAGCAACCTTTCGAGCTCTGCCTCGGCGTGGGTGACCGAACCTGTCAGAGCCTCATGGTGATGGGCGGATAGGACACCGGTTCCCAGTCCGGCCGCGGCGATCACCGCGTGGAGCGCGTCTGTCGGGCCGTCGTCCAGGGCGGACGCGACGACGGGGTGGCTCAGTGCGTCTCGTGCGGCGCGGGCGTCGAGTCGGGCGACGCTGACGAGGGAGTCGAGCACGCGGGCGGCGTATCGTCCGGCGCGGTCAAGTTCCAGGGCTGACAGGGCCGCCGGGTCGGGGAGGCGGCGATCGGCGGATCGGGGCGGGCAAGGAGCTGGACGGTTTCATCAAGCGTGCGGTCGAGGTCGGGTTATGGGACGGGGGTGTCTGCGGGCCGGCAGTGGGCGTGAAGGAGTAGGGCCATGGCTCTCTCCCTGGCTCCGTGGGCTGGCTGGTGTCGACCGCGTCGCGGGCCTGCTGGCCCAAGCCCTGTTCCATCAGGGCCATGATCTATCTGGCGGCTGTCGAGGAGGCGGTTGCCGATGCCGCGGTGCTGGGCCATGGCGTCGGCGGCCTCAGTCTGTTCGTCAAGCAGCACAACGCCATCTGCGACCACTTGCATGCCGCGTATCCCTCGTGGGACGACGAAGAACTGTTCCAACGGGCACGGCTCGTCAACTCCGCACTCATCGCCGAGATCCACACCGTGGACCGGACACCGGCCGTGCTCAGTCGTCCCACGACCGTCAAGGCCCTGCGAACCAACTGGTGGGGCATCGCGGGGAACATATCCACGACCTTCTCGGCCGGATCAGCGGCAGCGAGCTCGTCAGCGGCATCCCCGGGGCTGAGACAGTTCACTACGCCGACCCGACGTGGGCCGAGGAGATCAAGCGGCTGTACGAGAACGACATTGAGAAGGTTGACCTGTTGATCGGGATGTACGCTGCCCTGTGCCGCGGTGCGACGAAGTCGACCTCCACGGTCTCGCGACTAGGCATGGGCACCTCCGAACCGCCTGGGTTCCGTCCGGCCACAGCCCGGCGTAGCGGGGTGCCGCTGCGCCCACCCGTGCCGCTAAGGCTGCGCGGCGTGGTCGGTCGCGGTGCGAGGGGTGAAGGGGCGTGCCGGACAGCCGTGTTGATCTCGTGCAGGGCGTCGAGTCTTCGAGGGCGGCACACAGGACCCCGAGCTGGTAGACCCAGCGGGTCTGAAGGGTGCGCTGACCCGCGAGAATGCCGATTGATCCGTGACGGGTTTGTGCCTCGCCCCTGCCGCTTCCGCTCAGGGGGTACGCCGACGGTTGTCGGCTCGGGACAGGGCTGCGCGCGCCGCGCCTAGCCCCTGCCAGGTCCGGCTCAAGGAGCCGAACCCCGGGCCGACCGGTGGCCGGGCCGCGGGCCCGGCTACCGGTGCTGCATGCGGCGCGCCTACTGGGCCATCTCGTACGTACCGGACAACGCCTCGACCCGCTGCCAGACTCGCTCCGTGCGCGCCTCGTCGACGACCGGCCGCCGGACCGAGGCCAGCGCCCACTCCTGCTGCTGCTCGGTCGCCGAGTCCTTGCCGTGCAGTTCGACGGCGTGCCCGGAGAAGTCCCGTACGAGGACGGCGAAGAGTTCGTCGAGTACGTCCTCGTCGAGTCCGGTCAGTTCGGCCTGCTCCAGGACGAGCTGACCGTGCACGACGAGGGCGAAGAGCTGGCCGATCGAGAGGACGAGGTCGAGGTCGCGGCTCTGCTCCGCGTCGGGGGCGGCTGTGGCGACGAACTCGCAGAGCTCATCGGCCTGTTCGCGCAAGCGAGCGACGTTGGGCAGGTGCGCGTACGCCTCGAAGGCCGGGCGCCAGTCGTGGAAGCGCACCGAGCCCAGGCCTCGGGCCGGGCCCTGCCGGAACAGGAAGTCGTCGTCGGCCGCGTCGAGACGGGTCGGCACCCTCGGGTAATCGGCGGGGTCGAGGAGATGGTTGCGCATGAACTTCAGGATCAGCGCCAGGTTGACGTGGACCGTGCCCTCCAGCTTCGGCAGGCCACGAATCTCCACGGCCGCCTGGCTGAAGTAGTTGTCCTTCTCGAAGCCCTTGGCGGCGATGACGTCCCACATCAGGTCGATGACCTTCTCGCCCTCCGTGGTCACCTTCATCTTCGTCATCGGGTTGAAGAGCAGGTAGCGGCGGTCGTCCGGGCCGGCGGAGCGGAAGTAGTCGACAGCGCGGTCGCTGAACAGCTTCATGCCGACGAGCCTGACGTACGCGTCGGTCAGTTCGCGCCGCACGTGCGGGAAGGCGGTGACGGGGCGGCCGTAGAGGACGCGATTGCTCGCGTGGGTGACGGCCTCGTACATCGCGTGTTCACAGATGCCGATCGAGGCGGTGCACAGGTTGAACTTGCCGACGTTGACCGTGTTGAGGGCGGCGTCGAAGGCGGCGCGGCCGGTGTGCAGGACGTCGTCGGACCTTACGGGATAGTCCTCCAGCCGGAACTCGCTGACGAACTTGGACGAGTCGACGACGTTCTTGACCAGGTGGTAGGCCGGGTGACGGCTGTCGGCGGCGAAGAACACGTAGCCGTCGGGGCCCTCGACGTCGGTACGGCGGCCGAAGACGGAGACGAGTCCGGCGGCGTTGCCGTTGCCGATGTAGTACTTGGAGCCGGTGGCGCGGAAGCCGCCGTCGCCGTCGGGCTCGAGCAGCATGTCGGTGGAGTAGATGTCGGCGCCGTGGGCCTTTTCGGACAGGCCGAACGCGAACACCTCTCCCTGCGTGAGGAGTTCCGCGGCGCGGGCGCGTGCTGCGGCGTTGTCGCTCTGCCAGACCGGGCCGAGGCCGAGGATGGTGACCTGCCAGGCGTACCAGTAGTCGAGGCCGTAGAAGCCGAGGATCTCGTTGAGCGCGGCGATACGGGCGGTGTCCCACCGCTTGTCCGGCTCCCCTTCCCCCGCACTGGACGACGGCGTCAGGAAGGTGGCGAACAGGTTCTCCTTCGCGGCGAAGGCGAGGAAGTCACCGAGCCAAGCGCGGGTCCGGTAGTCCTCGATCAGCTGCCGCTTCCCGCGCTCCTCGAACCAGTCGACGGTGGCACGCAGCAAGCGGCGTGTCTCGGGGTCGAAGTGCGCGGGGTCGTAAGTGCGCGGGTTGAAGAGCAGTTGGTCAGCCATGGTGAGGACCCTTTCGGCTGGTGGACGGATGGAAATGGAGAGGTAGGGCGGCCGGAGAGGAGGAGCAGTCGTGGCCCGTGCGGTGGCGCGGTCAGTGACCCGGCCCGAACCGGGCCAGCGTGCCGAGCACGTCGTCCAGCCAGCCGATCATCATCCGCTCGTACGCGATGCCGCCGCGCAGTACGACGTGCTGGAGCTCCCGCTCCGCGTCCAGCGGCGCTACCGCAGCGGCCGCGCCCGCTTCGGGCCCCGTGAAGTCCCTCTCCTCGCCTGCCAGATAGTGCGCCAGCCGGTCCCGGTGCGCCTGCCGGTGCCGCTCCACCTCGCGGATCAGGGCGGCCGGATCGTCGAAGGCGGCACCCCGGATCTTCACCGCCAGGTCGTGGCGGACGCTCTCCGGTTCGATCGGATCGTGCAACCACGAGGACAGCGCGGCCCGGCCGAGGTCGGCGACGGAGTACTCCTTCTTGTCCGGCCGTCCTTGCTGCGGGACGTCCCGGGCTTCGACCCAGCCGTCGCTCTCCATGCGCTTCAGCACGCGATAGATCTGCTGGTGGGACGCGGTCCAGAAGTAGCCGATGGACCGTTCGAAACGCCGGGCCAGCTCATAGCCGGAGCCCGGCTTCTCCAGGAGCGACACCAGGATCGCGTGTTCGAGCGCCATGACGACGATCGTGCTATGCAACTCGTTGCATAGCAAGTCTCATCCATGTCGATGCGACGCGGCTCACGTCCGCACGTGCTCCCTTGTCATTCCCGGCCGGGCAGCGCCTGCTCGAACCAGACGACCTTGCCCGTGCTCACCCTGGTCGCCCCCCAGCGTTCCGCCAGCTGGTCGACCAGGAACAGTCCCCGGCCACCCTCGTCACTCAGCCTGGCGTGCCGCATCCTCGGCACCTGCGGCGAGTCGTCGCCCACTTCGCAGCGGAGTACGTCCGTGCGGAGCAGGCGCAGGGTGATCGGCCGGGACGCGAAGCGTACGGCGTTCGCCACCACCTCGCTGACCAGCAGTTCGGCCGACTCAACCATCGAGTCAAGGCCCCACTGGTGCAGTGTCCTTCGCGTCAGCCGGCGTGCCTGCCGCGCGGTCTGCGGCCGTGGAGCCATGTACCAGTACGCCACCGTCTCGGGGAGGATGCCCTCGAACCGGGCCGCGAGCAGCGCGATGTCGTCGTCCCGGTCGCGCGTGCCCAGCGTGCCGAGTGCCTGGTCGCACAGCACTTCCAGCGACGGGGGCTCCGAACCGGCAGTGGCGGCGCGCAGGTGTGCGCACAGCCGCTCCACGCCGGACAGCACGTCCGAGTCGCGGGACTCGACGAGCCCGTCGGTGTACAGCAGCAGAGTCGCTCCCGACGGCGCGTGCATCTCGGTGGACTCGAAGGCGCTGCTGCCGACGCCGATCGGCGCCCCGGGCGGGACCGGCAGCACCTCCTCCCGGCCGTCCGCGTGAAGGAGCACCGGGGGCGGGTGACCGGCGTTGGCGACCAGCAGCCGATGCAGTACGGGGTCGTACATCGCGTACAGACAGGTCGCCATGTGCTCACTGCCCAGCCGCTCCGCCTGCTCGTCGAGGTGATGCAGGACCTCGTCGGGAGGAAGATCGAGCCCCGCCAGGGTCTGCACGATGGTGCGCAGCTGGCCCATGATGGCGGCCGACGTCATGGAATGGCCCATGACGTCGCCGATCACCAGCGCGACACGGTTGCCGGGCAGGGGGATCGCGTCGTACCAGTCGCCGCCCACCTGGGAGGCCCGCGAGGCGGGCAGGTAACGGCTTGCCAGGCGGACCCCGGTCGGCTGGGGCAGTGCCGGAGGGAGCATCGTGCGCTGCAGTGCGGCGGCGACCGATGTCTCGCGGAGGTAGAGCGCGGCCTTGTCGACGCCGAGTGCGGTGTGGGTGGCGAGCTGGGAGGCGACGAGCAGGTCGTCCGCGGTGAAGGCGGGCCGGTCGGGGCGGCGGATGAGGACGACGCTGCCCATGACGTGGCGGCGGCCGTGCAGCGGGGCGATGATCAGCCGCGGTCCGGGTCGCGCCGCTCCGGGGACACTCACCGGTCCCAGCAATTCGCTCAGGGCGGGAGCGGCACCAGGGGCGTCCCCCGACACGGGCTGCCCGGCGTACAGCAGCTCGGCCAGCCGGCCGTCGGCGGCCGGGCGTACGACGTCCGCCGGTCGCACGTCCGCCGACGTCTCCCGGGGGAGTCCGGGCCCGTGGGCCGCCGCATCCCTCGGCGGCGCCCGGTCCGTGCTGTGCAGCCGCAGCACGGCGGGGGCGCCAGGACCCTCGTCCCCGGCCGGCAGCGGATCGGACAGGTGGACGAAGGCCGTGTCGGCGAAGGACGGGACAGCCGCCCGGCACAGTTCGTGCAACGTCTCGTCGAGATCGAAGCCGCGGGCGATCCGGCGCGTCGCCTCGTCGAGGTAGCGGAGCCGGTCGGTCTGCGGGCCGCGGAGCCTTGGCCGGCGCGGGGGCGTGACCTGCTCGTTCGCCCTGGCCTTCCTGCCGGGGTGTTCATGAGTTCCCAGGTGCTTCGTCACAGTGTCGCTTCCGTCTGGGTGGGCCCCTGCCGGTGCGGGCGGAGAGGGAGCGGTCAGCCGTGCCGTCGGCAGCGCAGGAAGATCTGCACCTCGGGCGGTACGTCGGCGCTCGCGGGTGCGTAGGTGTAGGAGGCCTCCTCGACGATCTCGAAGCCGGACGCCTCGACGGTCTCCCTCAGCTCGTCCCGCAGGTACCCGGACACCCGGATGGTCTTTCCGAGGAACGGGATCGAGAAGTCGTCCACGTCGGCCTCCACCATCGACAGCACGAACATGCCGTGCGGCACCAGGAGACGGTGGACGGTCCGCAGCGCGAGGGGGATCTCGGCGCGCGGCAGCATGAGCAGGGAGAAGAAGGCGGCCACCGCGTCGAACCGGCCGAGGTCGCAGGGTCCTCCCGGCCGCAGATCAGCGATGTCCACCTGGTGGAAGGTGCCGTCGGGGACGTGCTCGCGGGCAAGGGCGACCATTCCGCCCGACAGGTCGACGCCGATGACCTCGAAGCCCGCCACCGCCAGCTGTCGGGCGGTCGGGAGCCCGGTGCCGCACCCCAGGTCCAGCACGCGGGACCCGGCCGGCAGGGAGTCCACGAGCCACTGGGCGGCCGCGACCTGCCCTTCCTTGTGCGGGAAGGCCTCGTCGTAGTGGTCGCCGATGGCGTCGAAGGCCTCGGCCTGGCCGGTGCGGTCAGGCAGTGCGTCCTCGTAGCCCAGGTCGCCGGGAAGGCTGCTGCTCACAGGCGTTCCCCCTTGTTCATCCTGCGTAATTTTCCCATATATCCGCCTATCGGTCCGGGTCGGCTTCCCGCATGCGCAGGGTATCCCTTGGGCAGCGCACTGTAGTGGGCGGTCGGAGCGGTCACGGCCGTGCCGATCAGCGCGGCGCAGGCGATGGCCCCCATGGGGCGCGCCGGGAGTCGCGCCCCGGAGATCGTGGGCGCGGGCTACTTGACGGCGCCGCTGGTGATGCCGGCGACGATCCGGCGCTGGGCGACGACGAAGACGGCCACCATCGGAAGGCTCATCATCACGACGTAGGCGAAGATGAGGTGCCAGTTGTTCAGGTACAGCTGGGCGCTCGCGACTTGGTAGAGGTTGAGCGGGAGCGTGGCCTTCTCCCCGCCGCCCAGCACGAAGAACGCGTAGAAGATGTCGCTCCAGGCGAAGAGCATCACCATGATCGTCGCGGTGGCGATGACGGGGCGCAGGAGCGGCAGGATCACCTGGAGGAAGACCCGGGCCGGACCGGCGCCGTCCATGCGCGCGGCCTCCTCGAGTTCCTCCGGGAGGTTGCGGATGAAGCCGGTCATGAAGAAGATCGACGTGGACAGGTACATCCCCGTGTAGACCGCGATCATGCCCGGCTGAGTGCCGGCCAGGCCGAGTTGGCGCAGCTCCATGACGATGGTGATGACGGCGGGCGGCAGCAGGAGGCCGCTGATGCTCAGCGCGTACAGCGTGCCGACCAGGCGCCCCTTGCGGCGGGCGAAGACCCAGGCGGCGCCGGCGCCCAGCAGCAGCACGAGGACCACGGAAGGGACCACGACCAGCAGGCTGTTGACGAAGCCCTGGACGACCTTGCCCTGGTCGAAGGTCTGCTGGTAGTTCTCCGCGGCCCGCACCTGGTGCGGCAGCGAGAGGCTGGGCTTGATCGCCTCCGCCTGGGGCTTCACGGAGGTCACCGCGACGAGCCAGAGCGGGATGCCGATGGTGAGGGCCGCGATGAGCAGGACGGCTGCCGGCTGCAGCCAGCCCGGGGCGCGCCGACGGGCGGGAGCGAACACGGTGGCGGCGGTCACTGGTTGTTCTCCCTTCGGCGCAGGCCGACGATCACGGGCACGGCGAGGACGACGACCACGAGGAAGAGCACCAGGCTCATCGCGGACGCCTGGGCGTACAGGCCCTGGCCGAAGATGCGGAACATGTAGATGTTGAACACCTCGGTCTCGCTGCCGGGACCACCCCCGGTGGTGGCCTGGACGATGTCGAAGGTGTTCATGGAGCCGATCAGCGCGGTCGTCACGTTGAACGTCACCGCGGGTGCCAGCAGCGGGAACCGGATCGACCAGAAGGTGCGCCAGGCGCCGGCCCCGTCGATCCGGGCGGCCTCCAGCACGTCACCGGGCATGCTCTTCAGGCCCGCGAGGTAGATCAGCATGGCCAGGCCCATCCACTTCCAGCCGTGGACGAGGGTCACCACGACCAGGGTCCAGGTCGTCGACCCGAGCCAGGGTGTGTCGACCTGGTGCCCCGCGAGGGAGGACAGCACGCTGTTGAGCGCCCCGTCCTGTGCGAGCAGGGCCCGGAAGATGTAGCCCACGGCCAGGGCGGAGATCAGCACGGGAAGGAAGAACACCGCCCTGAAGAAGCGGTTGAAGCGGGTGTCCCGCTCCAGCAGCAGGGCCAGGCCCAGACCGAAGCCGTTCTGGAACACGGCCACCAGGACCGCGTACTCCAGGGTGATGCGGATGTCGCGGGCCATCGAGCCGTCGTTCAGGATGGTCTCGAAGTTCGACAGGCCCACGAAGCCGATCTGCGGGTGGAACGCCGACCAGTCGGTGAACGGGTAGACGAAGTTCAGCAGGTTCGGCAGCAGGAAGAACACGCCGAACACGGCGAGCGCGGGAAGCGCGAACCACCACGGCTGGTCGGCCTTCCTGCGGAGGCGCTCGCGCCGGCCGCGACGGGGCGATGCGCTCCGGTCCTTCGCGCGCGCGGCGTCGATGGCGCCCCTGGTGGCGGTGTTCACCACTTTCTCACCTCCGGATGCAGGCCCCGGGCGCACCGCCGACGGCGGCCCGGGGAGCGGGCTGGCGAAAGGGCGCCGGTCAGAAGCCGGAGACGCCGCGCGCCTTGAGCACCTGCTCGAACTGGTCCTGGGCGGCCTGGGCGACCTGCTGGGGCGACTTCTTGCCGTAGATCATGTCGGCGAGGGCCAGGTGCATGTCGGGCGCGGTCAGTGCCCTGACCTGGAAGACGCCGGTGGCGGAGGGCAGCGCCTCGGCCTGGGCGATCGCGGTCTGCGGCAGACCGCCGGGGCTGGGCACCGACGGCTGCACCGAGACGAGCTTGTTCGCCTTGATGTAGTCCGGATAGTCCTTGCCGAGCCAGAAGGACAGGAACTGCCGGGCGGCGTTCTGCCGCTTGGTGTCGCCGGTCTTGAAGGCGACGACGCCGTTGGTCTGGTCGGGCGAGTACTCGGCTTTGGCGGCGCTGTTGGCGATGGGGAACCAGCCCAGCTTCTCGTCCATCTCCTCCGTGCTGGAGGTGGCCTGTATCTGGGACTGGAGCGAGGTGACGTTCAGCGCCATCGCGGCACTGCCGTCCATGATCGCCTTGCCCTGGTCGACGAACGTGGCCGTCCTGTAGTTCTTCTGCGCCAGGCCGCCGTCGAGGACCTTCGTCTTGTACGTGGTGATGGCGTCGACGATGGTCTTGTCGGTCCAGCCGGCCTTGTTCTCGTTCAGCTTGTCCCAGAACGACTGCGGCAGGTCCGTCATCTGCACCTGGACCTGCCATTGCAGGGGCCACTTGTCGCCGCCGACCTCGAAGAAGGGGGCCACGCCCGTCTTGGACTTGATCTTCGAGGCGGTGGCGAGGAGGTCGTCGTAGCTCTTCGGCATCGTGGTGATGCCGGCCTTCTTGAAGACGTCCTTGTTGTAGTAGACACCGAGGACCGCGGGGCTGGTGACGATGGCCGCGTAGCGGTGGCCGTCGACCTGGCCGAGTCCCTGTTCCGTCTTGCCGAGCTTTGGGACCCAGTCCTCGTTGTCGAGCTGGAGCAGGTTCTGCTGCGGCTGGATGAACGGCAGCGTGCTGCCCGTGGGCTGCCAGAACATCAGGTCCGGCTTGACGCCCGAGGCGAGCTTGGTCGGGACGTTCGACTCGTAGGGGTCGGGGACGACCTCGGTGTTGATCTTGGCGCCGGTGGCCTTCTCGAACGCCTCGATGGCCTGCTTGGGCTGCCCGACGCTGTTCTGGGCCGTCCACATGGTGAGTTCGACACCCTTGAGGTCGGCGGTCGGGTCGACCGATCCCTCGGGAGCGGCGCCGGTTCCGCCGGCGGTGCTGTCGCTGCAGGCGGTGACGGTCAGGCCGAGCAGACAGGCGGTGACAAGGACGGAGACGGCTCTTCTCATGGCGAGTTCCTCGGTCGTAAGGAGCGGGAAGGCGGTGCGCTGCTGTGGGGAGGGGCGATGGCTGCGGGGAACGGGAAGGGGGCGGGAGAGGTGGGGCGCGGGTGCGCGGTCCGGCTCATGTGCGGCGCGGGGCCGTACTCTCCCTGAGGACGAGGGCGGGTTCGGCCGGCACCGCCGCGGGTGCCCGCTGATCGGTGTCGAGCCGGGCACGCGGCAGCCCGAAGGCGGCGCGGCCCAGCCTCTGGAAGTCCATGCGGACCGTCGTGAGGGACGGGGTGACGTAGGCGGAGTGCGGAGCGTCGTCGAATCCGGTGACGCCGCCGTCTTTGGGGACCCGCCGGCCCGCGTGGTGCAGGGCCCGCAGGACGCCGAGCGCCAGGTCGTCGTTGCCGCAGAGGATCGCGGTGACCTCCGGGTTCCGGGCGAGCTCCTTCCCGGCCTCGTATCCGGCCTGGGCGTCCCAGCCCCTGCCGGACGGCTCGGGAGCGGCGACACCGGCCGATTCCAGGGCCGGACGCCGGCTCCCGGCGCGCGGTTCCACCGAGCGCCGGGATTCGGTCGAGGCGGGAACCGCCACGTAGTGGACGGTGTCGTGCCCCGGCGCCCAGAGGTGTTCGGGGGCGGCAGGGGCCGCTTCGCGGTCGTCGGCCCGCACGGCGGGCAGACCGGGTGAGCTCCCCGGGGGCGGCGCCTCCACCACCGTCGCGCACGACACGTGTGCCGGTACGGGGTCCAGGGCGGTCGCGCCGAGGCAGGAGACGCCCGCCGCCCGGGCGACATCGCGGATGCTCGCGGCCTGCCGCTGTCCCCGAGAAGGGCCGGCGGAGTTGCCCGACCTTGTGTGACCGGTCACAAACATGCCAGGATTGTGAGCGGTCACAAACGCGGGCGTCAAGAGACCGTGAGCGCCGATTCAGCTGTCCGGCACATCCGCCGCCGGGGCCCGGCCTCGTCGCCGTTGGTGAATCCCCAGATCAGCCCACCCAGACCGCCGCAGGACCGAACCGTCCCGGAAGGGGAATCGCGTTGACCGCCACCGTCGAAACAGCCGAGGGCTCCTGTGTCTGGTCGCACCCGGAATCCGGCCTGCACGCCGTCATGGATGCCACCGGAGCGGTGAGGCTGGGAAGACCCGGTCAGGACTGGGCCCGCCTGGTACCCCTCGTCGAGGTCACCGCCACCGGCCACGGACGCATGTGGTCGGGAGAGCGATTCATCGAGACGGCCATCGGTGAGCGCCTGAGCCACCGGGGGCACGAGACGGTCCGGAGCGGCGACGGGGAGCGTACGACGATCCGGCTCACGGATCCCGAGACCGGCCTGGCCGCTCACGTCACCCTGGAAACCCGTGCGCGCAGCGGATGCCTGCGGTCCCGGGTACGCCTCGTCAACGAGGGCGGCGCGGCGCTGCGGCTGGAGAGCGTCTCCACCCTGGCCCTCGGCGGCATCGTCGACGCGGACGGCGGTCTCGATGACCTGACCCTGCACTGGGCGGACAACGACTGGCTCGCCGAATGCCGGTGGCGGCAGGACGCGTTCCGCAAGCGGGTGGTCCCGCTGAGCCGGTCCGCCCACGGCCACGAGGGCCGGGGCTGCTTCGAGCGGTACTCGCAGGGGAGCTGGTCCACCGGTCGCCACCTCCCCATGGCAGGCCTCACCGACTCGGAGGGCCGCGCCTGGCTGTGGCAGATCGAGTCCAGCGCGGGCTGGCGCTTCGAGACGGGGGAACGCGAAGGTGCCGCCTATGTGGCCCTGTTCGGCCCCGACGACGCGCATCACCAGTGGCAGCAGACCCTGGCCCCCGGCGAGGAGTTCCACACCGTCCCGGCCGTTCTCGTCCACACGGAGACCGGCGGACTGGACGCGGCCTTCGGTGAACTCACCGACCACCGACGGAGCATCCGCCGTGCCCACCCCGACCACCGCACGCTGCCGGTGATCTACAACGACTACATGAACACCCTGATGGGCGACCCCACCACCGAACGGCTCCTGCCGCTGATCGAGGCGGCGGGTGCGGCCGGTGCCGAGGTGTTCGTGATCGACGCGGGCTGGTACGACGACGACGCCCAGGGTTGGTGGGACGCCGTCGGCGCGTGGAAGCCCGCTCCCCGACGTTTCCCGGGCGGTCTGCCGGAGGTCCTGGACGCGATCAGAGCGCACGGGATGACCCCGGGGCTCTGGCTCGAACCCGAAGTCGTCGGCGTCCGCAGCCCGTTGGCCCGCACTCTCCCTGACGAGGCGTTCTTCCGGCGCGGAGGTCTGCGCGTCACCGAACACGGGCGGCACCACCTGGACCTGCGTCACCCGGCCGCCCGCGCCCATCTCGACGAGGTCGTGGACCGGCTGGTCGGTGAGTGGGGCGTCGGCTACCTCAAGCTCGACTACAACATCAACATCGGTCCCGGCACGGAGAACGGCTCCGAGAGCGCGGGTGCCGGCCTGCTCGGGCACCACCGTGCCCACCTCGACTGGATGGCCGCGCTCCTCGACCGGCATCCCGGTCTCGTCCTGGAGAACTGCGGATCGGGCGGCCTTCGCATGGACTACGCGCAGTTGGCCGTGGCCCAACTGCAGTCCACGAGCGACCAGCAGGACCTCCTGCGCTGTCCGCCCATCGCCGCCGCGGCCGCCACCGCCGTCACACCGGAGCAGGCCGCAGTCTGGGCCTACCCCCAGCCGGACCACACCCTCGACGAGATCGCTCTCACCCTCACCGGGGCCCTGCTCGGCCGCGTCCACCTCTCCGGCTTCCTCAACCTGATGAGCCCCGAGCAGTCCGGCCTCGTCCGCTCGGCGATCACCGTGTACAAGGAGCTCCGGCCGGAGCTCGGCGGCGCGCGGCCGTTCTGGCCCCTGGGGCTCCCGGGCTGGGAGGACGACTGGATCGCTCATGGACTTCGGGGCCGAGGGGCCACGTTCCTCTCCGTCTGCAGGAGGGAACCGGACCACGACGGAACACCCGCCTTGAGCAGCACCCTTGCCGTCTCTCACCTGCGTGGTACGCGGGTCCGGCCCGCGGTGCTGTATCCACCGACAGCCGATGCCGCCGCGGAGTGGGACGCGGACGCGGGGCGGCTCACCGTCTCGCTGCCGCGCGGGAACACCGCCGTTCTCCTCCGGCTCGACTCGGTTGCGGCGGACTCGCGGAGATGACGCGCCGCGGGACCGCGGCCCGTAGGGGTACGCCCTCGGGAACTTCGAGGCCCTACGCCTGAGGATCGAGGGACTGCAGGTGCCCGCGGAGCCAGTGCTCGGTGTTGCTGACGTGCAGCAGGGCGGCGGCCTGGCTGAGGGCGGGGTCGCGGGTGCACAGGGCGTCGAAGATCGCCTGGTGTTCCGCCAGGGTCCGCTCGGACGACCGGTCGTCCACCTGGCCGCGCCAGATGCGAGCGCGCAGAGTGCGGCCGGAGATGCCCTCGAGCAGGGTGAGCAGGGTTTCGTTGCCGGTGGCCGCGACAACCGCCCGATGGAAGGCGGCGTCGTGCGCGTTGAGCCGCTCGACGTCGTCGCGTGCCTCGCGCATGGCGTCCAGGTGCCGTTCGACGTCGGCCAGTTGCTCGTCGGTGATCCGGCCGGCGGCGAGCCCGGTGGCGAGCGGTTCGAGCAGCCGACGTACCTCCATCAGGTCCAGCAGCGCGCCCTTGTCGCTCTGGAGGAGCTCCACCGCGCCGCCCAGACCCTCCAGGAGCAGACTCGGCTGGAGACTGGTCACGTACGTGCCGTCTCCTCGTCGGACCTCCAGCACCCGGGCGACGGACAGAGCCTTGACCGCCTCGCGGGCGAGGTTGCGCGAGAGCCCCAGCTGCGCCGCCAGCTCCGGCTCCGGGGGCAGTTTCGCGCCCGGGGGAAGCGCCCCCGAGCGGATGAGCTCACGGATCTGCTCTATGGCCTTGTCCGTCAGGGACAACTCGAGCTCCCTCCGCGAGCGCGCCGCTCTACAGGGCCCCTTACGCGAAACCGGCAGGAGGGCCGTCACATGTGACGTTGATGATACCGGCAGGACCGGTCGAAGATCCCTGGATGTGTCCGGAGCGGGGACCTCGCGTCGGGCCCGCTCGTCCGGGACGCCCTTACGGTCCGCACCCGGCGTGGGGCGGCCCCGTTCACGAGGCGGGTCCGCCTGCCGGGCCGCTCTCGTGCGAGCCGCCCGCGGACTCCAGGTGCTCCCGCAGCCACTGCTCGGTGTTGCTGACGTGCAGCAGTGCCGCCGCGTGGCCGAGTGCGGCGTCCCGCGCGGCCAGGGCGGCGTAGATCGCCTCGTGTTCCGCGAGGGTGCGTCCGTGGGACCGGCTGTCGACCAGACCGCGCCAGATGCGGGCGCGCAGGGTGCGGCCCGAGATGCCTTCGAGGAGGGTGATGAGGGTTTCGTTGCCGGTGGCGTTCGCGATGGCCCGGTGGAACGCCGCGTCGTGGGCGTTCAACTGCTCGACCCCGGGCGCTTCCCGCATGGCGTCGAGATGCTCCTTCACCTCGGCCAGGCCGTCGTCCGAGATCCGGGCGACGGCCAGCGCGGTGACGACGGGTTCCAGCAGGCGCCGGACCTCCATGAGGTCCAGTACGACGCCCGGGTCCACCTGGAGGAGCTCCACCGCGCCGCCCAGCCCTTCCAGCAGCAGACCCGGCTGGAGGCTGGTGACGTAGGTGCCGTCTCCGCGTCTGACCTCCAGGACGCGGGCCACGGCCAGCGCCTTGACCGCCTCCCGGGCCAGATTGCGGGACAGGCCGAGCTGGGCCGCCAGTTCCTGCTCGGGAGGCAGCTTGGAGCCGGGCGGGAGCGCACCCGAGGCGATGAGCTCGCGGATCCGCGCGATCGCCTTGTCGGTCAGGGACACGGGGTGCTCCTCTCGGAGACACCGTCACCGTGCGGGACCCGCCCGATGGGCACGTCCGGTCGGATGAGTCCCTGGTCGAGGAGGTCCTTCCAGAGGCCGGTGGGAGTACTCCGGTGGTGGAGCCGCGCGTTGCGGGTGACCTGGTCGGCGTTGCGCATGCCGAGGGTGACGTTGACGACGTGGGGGTGGGTGTGGGGGAAGGCGATGGCCGCGGCGGGCAGGCTCGTGCCGTGGGCCTCGCAGATCTCCGCGATGGCCAGGGCACGCCGTACGAGGTCCGGCGGGGCGTCCTGGTAGTCGTACTTCATGCCGGCGGCGGGACGGTCGCGGGAGAGCAGGCCCGAGTTGAAGACACCGACGGCGACGACGCTCTTGCCGGTCTCCCGCGCGGCGGGCAGGACGTCGTCGAGGGCGCCCTGGTCGAGCAGGGTGTAGCGGCCGGCGAGCATGACGACGTCGGCGGCGGTTTCGCGCAGGAACCGGGCGAGCATGGGGGACTGGTTCATGCCGGCGCCGATCGCGCCGATGACGCCCTGGTCGCGGAGGTCGGCGAGAGCGGGCATGGCCTCGTCGGCGGCCTGCCGCCAGTGGTCGTCGGGGTCGTGGAGGTAGACGACGTCGAGGTGGTCGAGACCGGTGCGTTCCAGGGTGGCTTCGATGGAGCGCAGTACCCCGTCCCGGCTGAAGTCCCACTGACGGCGCACGTCGTCGCGGACGACGAAGCCCTCGCTGTCGACACCGCGCGGGTTTTCGTTGGGGACGAGCAGGCGGCCCACCTTGGAGGAGACGACGTACTCGCTGCGGGGCCGCTCGCGCAGCGCGGTGCCGAGGCGGCGTTCGGACAGGCCGAGACCGTAGTGGGGGGCGGTGTCGAAGTAGCGGATGCCGGCGTCCCACGCGGCGTCGACCGCGGCTGACGCCTCCTCGGGGGAGGTGATGCGGTAGAGGTTGCCGATCACGGAGGCTCCGAAGCCGAGCTCCGTGAGTTCGACACGGGTGTTGCGGATCGTTCGGCGGTGCAAGACGTTCTCCTCGGGGACGACGGGGTGCGTGCGGTCAGCGTCGGACGTGGGCCGAGCCGCCCGCGACGAGCGCCTCCACCTCGGCGAGGGTGGCCATGGAGACGTCCCCCGGGGTGGTCATGACGAGGGCGCCGTGGGCGGTGCCGTAGGCGAGGGCCTGTTCCAGGCCCACACCGGTGAGCAGGCCGTAGACGAGCCCCGCGGCGAAGCCGTCGCCCGAACCGATGCGGTCCAGGACGTGCAGTCCGGGCATGTGGGGGCCGGTGACGAGGCCGGTCCCGGATGACCAGGCGACCGCGGACCAGTCGTTGACGCCGGCGGACGGCACCTCGCGCAGCGTGGTGGCCAGCACGCTCGCCCCGGGCAGCAGGCGGGCCACTTCGGCGAGCGCGTCGGGAACCTCGTCGGCCGTGAGGCGACAGGCGCCCGGGTGGCTGCCCGCGAGTCCGAGTGCACCCACGACGACGTCGGCGTGCCGGGCGAGGCGCAGATCCGCCTCGCGGGCACGGTCGGCGCCGCCGCGGCCGGCCCACAGGCTCGGGCGGTAGTTGGGGTCGTAGGAGACGGTCACGCCGTGGCGGCGAGCGGCGGCCATCGCCTCGTCGGCCACATCGAGGGTGGTGTCCGACAGGCCGGCGAAGACGCCGCCGGTGTGGAACCAGCGCACCGAGCCGGAGAAGACGGCGTCCCAGTCGACGTCTCCCTTCCGCAGCTGTGACACGGCCGTGTTCGCCCGGTCGCTGACGCCGAGAGCGCCGCGGATGCCGTAGCCGCGCTCCACGAAGTTGAGGCCGTTGCGGGCGCCGCGGCCGATGCCGTCGTCGGGGACCCAGCGGATCAGCGAGGTGTCGACGCCGCCCTGCAGGACCAGATCCTCGACGAGCCGGCCGACGGCGTTGTCGGCGAGGGCGGTGACGACCGCGGTCCGCAGGCCGAAACAGCGGCGCAGACTCCGTACCACGTTGTACTCACCGCCCCCTTCCCACACCTGGAAGGAGCGGGCGGTGCTGATCCGTCCCTCGCCCGGGTCGAAGCGCAGCATCACCTCGCCCAGGGCGATCACCTCGGTCACGGCGTGCTCCTCTCCACGGCCTCGGCGGTCAGCCGGCGGATCTCCGCGTATGCGCCGCGTTCCAGGTGGCCGGAGGTGACCATCCAGCTGCCGCCCACGGCGAGGACCGCCGGGTGGGAGAGGTAGCCGGGCATCAGATCCGGGCCGATGCCGCCGGTGGGCACGAAACGCGCCTGCGGGAAGGGCGCTGCCAGCGCCCGGAGCATCCGGGTGCCGCCGAGCGGTTCGGCGGGGAACAGCTTGACCGTGTCCAGGCCCGCCTTCAGCGCGCGCATCAACTCGGTGGCGGTCGCGACGCCGGGCACGACCGGAACCCCCAACTCCCTGCCCTTGTCGATGACTTCCGCATCGAAGCCGGGGGAGACCAGGAACCGGGCTCCGGCCGCAACGGCCCGCTCCGCCTGTTCCGCCGTGAGGACGGTGCCGGCGCCGACGGTCAGACCGCCGTGCGCCGCCATCGCCTTGAGGGCCTGCTCGGCGTCGGGCGTGCGGAGGGTGACCTCGGCGCAGCGGGCACCGCCCGCCGCGAGCGCGTCGGCCAGGGGGCCGGCACTCGTCACGGACGGCACGGTCAGCACGGGCAGCAGACGGGCCCCCGCGAGGACGGCCGTCAGGGAGGTGCCGCTCGTCGCGCTCATCGGCCGAGCCATCCGCCGTCGACGGGGAGGGTGGTGCCGTGGATGTAGTCGGCCGCGCCCGACGCGAGGAAGACGGTCGCACCGGCGAGATCGTCGGCGGAGCCCCAGCGGCCGGCGGGAATCCGCTCCAGGATGGCCTTGCTGCGCGCCGGGTCGTCCTGGAGCGCCTGGGTGTTGTCGGTGGCGATGTAGCCCGGGGCGATGGCGTTGACGTTGACGCCGTGCGGGGCCCACTCGTTGGCCAGGGCCTTGGTCAGGCCGGCGATGCCGTGCTTGGCGGCGGTGTAGCCGGGGACCGTGATGCCGCCCTGGTAGCTGAGCAGCGAAGCCGTGAAGATGACCTTGCCGTGCCCGCGGGCGACCATGCCCGCCCCGACCGCGCGGGTGAGCGCGAACTGTGCGCTGAGGTTGACCTGGAGCACCAGCTCCCAGTCCGCGTCGGAGTGCTGCGCGGCGGGCGTGCGGCGGATGGTGCCGGCGTTGTTGACGAGGATGTCCACCGGGCGCTCGCGCCCGGCGAGGTTTTCGCCGAGGGCCCGAACGGCCTCGGGGTCGGCGAAGTCGGTGCGGATCGCCTCGAAGGCGCGGCCCGCGGCGGTGACGTCCTTCTCGACGTCGCTGCCCGGCTCCAACGACGCGCTGACGCCGATGATGTCGGCGCCGGCCTCGGCGAGGCCACGGGCCATCGCGCGGCCGATGCCACGACTGGCGCCGGTGACCACGGCGAGCTTTCCGGTGAGGTCGAAGGCGTTCATGCGGTGGCTCCCTCGGAGTCGGTGGTGCAGTCGACGAGGATCTTCATCACGTCACCGCCGCCTTCCAGGGCTTCGAAGGCGGCCGGTGCCTGGGTGAGCGGGACGACCTTGCTGATGAGGCGGTGGGCGGCGACGGTGCCGTCGGCGACCAGGGCGACCGCCTTCTCGAAGTCGGAGCGGTCGTACAACCGGGCCCCGACGAGCGTGAGTTCGCGCCAGAAGAAGCGGTGCAGGTTGATCTCGCGGGGCCTGGGGTGGATGGCGACCAGGCACAGCCGCCCGCGGACCCCGAGGACCTCGACGGCGGTGTCGACGCCGCCGGCGGCACCGGACACCTCGAAGGCCACGTCGGCGCCCGCGTCGCCGGTCCACTCACCGACGAGCGAGGGGATGTCGGCGGCGGCCGGGTCCCAGGTGGTCAGCCCCAGTTCCTCGGCGAGCAGGCGGCGGTGCGCGCTGAGTTCCACCACGCGGACGTCGGCGCCGGCGGCCCGGGCGACCAGGGCGATCAGGATGCCGACCGGGCCGCCGCCGACCACGACGGCCTTCTCGCCGTGGCGGACACCGGCCCGGCCGACGTCGTGCACGGCGACGGCGGTGGGCTCGACGAGCGCGGCCTGGTCCAGGGGCAGCGAGTGCGGCAGGCGGATGAGAGTGGACGCGGGGACGGTCCAGCGCTGCTGCATGGCGCCGGGGGAGTCGATGCCGATGAAGTCCAGGTGCTGGCAGACGTGCCGGTGACCGGAGCGGCAGGCCGGGCAGGTGTCGTCCCAGCGCAGCGGCATCACGGTGACGGCGTCGCCGGGGCGCCAGCCCTCCACGCCCGCCCCCACCGCGACGACGCGGCCGGACATCTCGTGCCCGAGTACGGCGGGCGCCGCGACGCGGGCGTCCATGTCGCCGTGGAAGATGTGCAGGTCGGTACCGCAGATACCGACGTAGGCGGGGGCCACCTGGACCTCGCCCGGGCCGGGCTCGGTGCTTTCTGCGGGTGCGGTGTCGAGTGTTCGGGCGGCGAGATAGCGGACGGCGAGGGTCATCGTCGGTTCAGGGTCCTTTCAGCGCGGACGCCGATGGTCAGCAGCAGATTGGCGTAGGTACGGATGTCGGCGGTGACGACGGCCAGGGCCAGGTCGGGTGAGCGGGCGGCGTCGTAGAACTCGAAGCGGCCGAGCGTCTCGACGGGGACGGGCGCGAGCCGGGAGCGGTACTCGGCGACGGCCGGCGGTTCGGGCTCCCCCTCGGGCGGCACCATCACGTGGGCCGTCTCGACGGGCAGGGCCCGCAGCAGGACGTCGAGGACGGTGGTGACGTCGAGAACGCCGGGGGTGAGGTTGAGGTGGACGATCCGCGCCCGCTCCCCGACGGCGGTGCTGGCGGGGTAGTGGCCGTCGGCGAGCAGGACCCGGGCCCCGTGCCCGGCTCCGGCGAGCGCTTCGAGGATGCCGGGGTGGAGCAGTTCGGTCAGCAGCATGAAAGGGCCTCTTCCCACGTCTCGTGCAGCCGGTAGAAGCCGGCCGCCGTGTCGCACAGCAGCGCCTGCTTCTCGTGCTCGGAGAAACCGTGCAGCAGTTCCTCGACGGTGGCCGCCCAGCGGGCCCAGCCGCCGGCCAGGACGCAGACGGGCCAGTCGGAGCCGAACATGAGCCGGTAGGGGCCGAAGGTGGCCATCAAGGTGTCCCACACCGGCCGGATGTCGGCGATGGTCCACTCGCGGTGGTCGGCCTCGGTGATCAGCCCGGAGACCTTGCACCGCACCTGCGGGAAGCCGGCCAGCACGCGCACCTTCCGCTGCCAGTCGGGCAGCGTGTCACGGTGGGCGTGGGGGCCTATGGGCGGCTTCCCCGCGTGGTCCAGGACCAGGGGAAGCCCGGGGAAGCGCTGGGCGAGCCGGATGGCCTGCGGGAACTGATGACTGCGGATCAGCACGTCGTAACCGAGGCCCCGGTCCTGCACGGCGCGCAGGCCCCGTTCGACGACCGGCTGCTGCAGCCACTCCGGATCGGGCTCCCCCTGCACCAGGTGCCGCACGGCCCGCAGGTTCGCGCCTCCGGTACCGGCGAGGAGCACGTCGAGCACGTCCCCGACGTCGGCCCCGGCGAGATCCGCCCAGCCGACGACCGCTCCGATCAGCGGGTCCTTGTCGGCGAGCACGAGCAGTTCCGCCGTCTCCGGCACGGACGCGATGCACTGGACGAGCACCGTCCGCGTCAGCCACCGGCCCGCGATCGGCCGGATCGCCTCCCGCCGCAGGTCCTCGACGTCGAAGCTGCGGCGGATCGGCTCGAGGCCCGGCTCGTCCAGCCAGGGCTGCGCACGCCGGTTCAGGTCCCACACGTGGTGGTGGGCGTCGACCAGGGGCAGGAACTCAGACACGGGAGGACCAGACCGGGCCGTCGGGGTAGGAGTACTCCTTGAGGGACTCCGGGTGCATCTGCGCGCTCAGCCCGGGCAGGGCAGGTGCCAGGTAGTGGCCGTCGGTGATGCGCACCGGGTCGACGAAGTGCTCGTGCAGATGGTCGACGTACTCGATGACGCGGTCCTCGGTGGTGCCGGAGACGGCGACGTAGTCGAACATCGACAGGTGCTGCACCATCTCGCACAGGCCCACTCCGCCGGCGTGCGGGCAGACCGGTACGCCGAACTTCGCGGCGAGCAGCAGGATCGCGATGTTCTCGTTGACACCGCCGACGCGCGCCGAGTCGATCTGCACGATGTCCACCGCGCCGGCCTGCAACAGCTGCTTGAAGACGACCCGGTTGGCGATGTGCTCGCCGGTGGCGACCTTGATGGGGCTGAGCGCCTTGCGGACGGCGGCATGGCCGAGGATGTCGTCGGGGGAGGTGGGCTCCTCGATCCAGTACGGGTCGTAGGGGGCCAGCTCGCGCATCCAGTCGATCGCGGGCTGGACGTCCCATCTCTGGTTGGCGTCGACCGCGACGCGGATGTCCGGGCCGACGGCCTCGCGGGCGACGCGCATGCGCCGGATGTCGTCCTCCAGGGACGCCCCGACCTTCAGCTTGATCTGGGTGAAGCCGTCGGCGACCGCCTCGCGGGACAGCCGGGCCAGCTTCTCGTCGGAGTACCCGAGCCAGCCCGGGGTGGTGGTGTACGCGGGGTAGCCGCCCTCGATCAGCAGGCTGATGCGCCGCTCACGGCCCGGCTCGGCGCGGCGCAGGATCTCCAGCGCCTCCTCGGGAGTGAGCGCGTCGGACAGCCAGCGGAAGTCCACCTGCGCGACGAGCTCCTCGGGGGACATCTCGCCGAGGAAGCGCCAGACGGGCTTGCCGGCGCGCTTGGCCGCGAGGTCCCAGGCAGCGTTGACGACGGCGCCGGTCGCCATGTGGATGGCGCCCTTCTCCGGTCCCAGCCAGCGAAGTTGGGGATCGTGTACGAGAGAGCGGGAAAAGGCACCGAGATCGCCGCAGACCTCCTCGACCGACCGTCCGACGACGTGCGGGGCGAGAGTGGCGATGGCGGCGGCCTGCGCGTCGTTGCCCCGTCCGGTGGTGAAGGCCAGCGCGTGGCCCTCCAGCCCGTCGCCGGCGTCGGTACGCAGGACCACATAGGCGGCCGAGTAGTCGGGCTCGGGGTTCATCGCGTCCGAGCCGTCGAGATGCTCGGAGGTGGGGAAGCGGACGTCCAGGACGTCCAGGGCGATGATGCGGGCGGTTGAGGTCACGGCGGAGGACATGGCAGCTCCTGTGGGGGCAGGCGGGGCGCGCGGCCCCCCTGCGGCTGGAAGGGTGAGGCGGTGATCGGTGTCCGGCGGCGACGGCCGCCCGGTTCACTCCTGGACCTTGCCGCCCGTGATCCGGGAGATGGTCAGGGCGACCAGGATGATCAGGCCGTTCAGGGCTCCGATCCACTGGGCGGGCACACCGGCCAGGGTGAGCACGTTCTGGATCATGAACAGCAGCAGGATGCCGCTGAAGGCGCCGAACACGGTGCCCTTGCCGCCGTTGAGGCTGATGCCGCCGATGACGGCCGCGGCGAACACGGTGAAGATGTAGCCGTTGCCCTGGGCGGAGGCGACGGAGGCCAGCCGTCCGGAGAGCATCAGGCCCGCGAGGGCGGCGAGCAGGCTGCCGGTGACGATGACGATCCACAGCACCCGGTCGGTGCGGATGCCGGCCGCCTTCGCCGCGTCGACGTTGCCGCCGATGGCGTAGAGCGAGCGGCCGAAGCTGGTCCAGCCGAGGACGACGATCGCGACGGCGAAGAGGGCCAGGCAGATCCAGATCGAGGCCGGCATGCCGAACCATTGGGCGGTGCCCAGGTAGAGCATCGACGACGGCAGCTGGAAGAACGTCTGGCCGCCGGAGATGCCGGTGAGGATGCCGCGCAGCACGATCAGCATGCCGAGCGTGACGATGAAGCCGTTGAGGCCGAAGCGGATGATCAGCACGGAGTTGATGACGCCGATCAGCAGACCCACGGCCAGGGTCACCGGGATCGACAGGCCACCGGGTATGAGCCCGAGCCCGTGCCCTGCTCCGGCCGGCACCACGAGCCAGGCGGCCACGCCGGGCGCGAGGCCCATCGTGGACTCCAGGGACAGGTCCATCTTCTTGACGATCAGGATCATCGTCTGGGCGAGGACCAGCAGCGCCATCTCGGACATCGTCTGCAGGACGTTGATGAGGTTGTCGGCCTGCAGGAAGACCGGGTTGACGATCTGGCCGACGATGGCGATGGCCACGATCGCGGGAACGAGGGCGAGGTCGCGCAGCCGGGCCAGCGGGATCCGGCCGCCGAGCAGCGCGGTCCGCTTCGCGCGGGGCGCGTCCGACGCGGTGACGGACGCGTCGGCGACGACGGTTTCAGGCATCGAGGTCCATTCCTTCCATCGCGGCGACGAGGTCGTGGTCGTGCCAGCCTCGGGCGATCTCATTGGTCACACGGCCCTGGAACATCACCAGGACCCGGTCGCACATGCGCAGGTCGTCGAGCTCGTCGGAGGCGATCAGCACTCCGGTGCCGCTCTCCGCGGTCTCCTCGACCTTGCCGAGGAGGAATTCCTTGGACCGCACGTCCACGCCCGCGGTCGGGTTGATCAGCACCAGCAGCCGGGGGTCGTCGGCCAGGGCACGGGCCATGACGACCTTCTGCTGGTTGCCTCCGGAGAGTCCGGAGACGGGCAGCTCAGGGCCCGGTGTCTTGATCGCCAGGTTCCGGATCATGTCCTCGGCGAGCCGGTCCCGCCGGCCGCGGTTCAGGAACCCGTTGTTGCCGAGCCGCTTGGGCACGGACAGCGTGGCGTTGTCCGCGATCGACATGTCGGGCACGAAGCCCTGGTGGTGCCGGTCCTGCGGGACGAACCCGGCACCGGCGGCGAGGGCGGCGGGCACGCTGCCCGGCCGGGGCCGGCGCCCCGCGATCTCGATCTTTCCGGTCGTGGCGGCCCGCAGACCCACGACGGTCTCGGCAACCTCGGTACGCCCGCTGGCGGCGGCCCCCGCGAGTCCGACGATCTCCCCGGCTCCCACCCGGAACGTCACGTCACCGTAGGCGCCGTCACTGCCCAGCGCGCGCACGGACAGCGCGGGCGGTGCGGTGCGGTCCAGGCTGCTGGGGCGTTCCTGCCGCCGGTCCGCCGCCGCCTCACCGGTCATGGCGGCGACCAGTTCGGTGCGGGGGAGTCCGGCGACCGGGGCGGTCACGATGTGCCGGGCGTCGCGGAACACCGTGACCATGTCGCAGATCTCGTAGACCTCCTGCAGGTGGTGACTGATGAACAGGAAGGTCACGCCCTGGCGTTGCAGGTCGCGGATGCGGTCGAAGAGCCGGTTGATCGCCGCCCCGTCGAGTTGAGCGGTGGGTTCGTCGAGGATGATGAACCGGGCCCCGAAGGACAGCGCCCGGGCGATCTCCACGAACTGCCGCTGCTCCACGTTCAGGTCGCCGGCCGGGGACTGCGGGTCGACGTCCACCGACCAGGTCGACAGCAGTTCCTGGGCCCGGCGGCGCACGCCCGTCCAGCTGATCAGCCGGTTGCGACCGTGGTCGTGCCGGTTCAGGAAGAGGTTCTCCGCGACGGTCAGCGTGGGGATGATCGTGGACTTCTGGTAGACGCAGGCCACGCGCCGGCGCCAGGCGTCGCGGTCGGCGAGGCGCGGTGCGGGACTGCCGCCGAAGGTGACCTTGCCCTCGTCCGGGGACTGCAGACCGGTGAGGACGGACACCAGGGTCGACTTGCCCGCCCCGTTGCGTCCGACGAGCGCGTGGGTCTCGCCGGCCCTGATGGTGATCCGGGCGCCGTTCAGCGCCACCGTCGGACCGAATCGCTTGACTATGCCCGTCGCCTCGACGATGGGCAGGCCCGTGGAGGCCGGCCCATGGTCCGCCGGGACGGGCACGGGGGTTGCTGTTCGCTCCCCGTCCTTCATCTCAACCGCCTAGATCTCGTCAGCCGTTGCTCTGCCGGGGGAATGTCAGCCGAGGTTGTTGCCCCAGAGGGCCTTGTCGTCGCTCTTGACGCTGGGGACGCCGCCGTACGTGCCGCCGTCCGCCGTGACCAGCGGGGCGGAGAGCTGGTCCTCCAGCAGACCGGGGCGGACCTGGATGATGGTGCTGTCGTGGTCGGTCTTGCCGGGCTTGAACTTCTTCCCGTCGATCGCGGCCTTCAGGTAGTACAGGGCGTACTTGGCGTAGAGGTCGGCCGGCTGGGAGACGGTGGCGTCGATCTTGCCCGCGGCGATGCTCTTGAGCTCCTCGGGAATGCCGTCGTTGGAGACCACGAACACGTGCTTCTTGTTCTTCGGGTCGACCAGCAGACCGCGCTGCTTGAGCACCTGGAGCGTGCCGGACAGGGCGAAGCTGGACTGCATGTAGACGCCCTTGATGTCCGGGTGGGCGGTCAGATCGGTCTGGAGCTTCTGGGCCGCGATCGCTCCGTCCCAGTTGGTGGCCTCACCGAAGACCTTGATGCCGGGGTAGTTCTTCTTCATGCACTCGTTGAACGCCTCGGTGCGGTCCCGGCCGTTGATCGAGTCGAGGCCGCCCTGGAGCATGACGACCTTGCCCTTGCCGCCGAGCTTGGTGCCGAGGAACTGGCAGGCCTTCTCGCCGTAGGCGCGGTTGTCGGCGCGGACGACCATGTAGACCTTGCCGCTGTCGGGGCGGGTGTCCACGGTGACGACCGGGATCTTCTTCGCCTCCATCTGCGCCAGGGTGGGCGCGATGGCGGCCGTGTCCTGCGGGGCCATCGCGACGCCCTTGACGCCCTGGCTCATGAAGGTCTGCGCGTTCGCGGTCAGCTTGGCGACGTCGTTCTGCGAGTTGGTGGTCTTCAGGTCCAGGCCCAGCTCCTTGGCGAACTGGGGGGTGTACTTGATGTAAGAGTTCCAGAAGTCGGTGTCGGAGCGGGGGTAGTCGACACCCACGAGCGGCTTGTCGCCCGACGACGCGGCGGTGGTGGAGCCGCCGCCGCAGGCACTGAGCAGCGTCAGCGCGGAGAGGGCGGCGGCGGTGGAGCAGAGAACGGATCTGAGTCTCATCGTTGGATTCCTCGCGCTGGTCCCGTAGCGGAAGTTGTCACGCCGAACGACAGCTGTGTGTCGTTCGTGGAGAGATGGGATGTTTATAGATGCTGTTCGCTTGAGTCGTCTAGAGGCTTGCGTGAAGTTGCTGGTAAAGCGCGTCAAGCGATCTAGGGAAGGGCTGCTGTGCAAGCCAAGACGTAGATCCATCCCATCAATAGTGAGATGGATGCGTGACACCCGTCATAACCCCACGAGCTGCCATTCCTGGTTCCAGCCGCTGGTGGAATGCAGCATGTGCCCGTACTCGCCGTCGGTGCGGGACGGCGAGGAAGCCGCGGGCGCCGTAGAGGTTGGTGGCGTTGTCCCGCCAGTGCGCAACTGGCCGAGACCAGAGGGATGTCTGACCGGGTCGCCCGGTGCCCTCAGGCCTGCTTGCCGGAGCGCTTGTCCCGGATCCGCTGGGCGACGTCGCGCAGCTTGACGTTGTGGTGCTGGGAGATGTTGCGCAGCACGTTGAAGGCGTCCTCGTCACTCATCCCGTGGCGCTCCATGAGGATGCCCATGGCCTCACCGATGGCGTGCCGGGTCTGCAGCGCGTGTTCGAGCTGGTCGATGGTGCGGGCGTCCGCGAGGGCGACGGCGGCGTGCGAGGCCAGCAGCCAGCCGGCGGTCGCGATGTCCTCGGTGAAGGCGCCCGGGCGGCGTGCGTACAGGTTGAGCGCGCCGAAGTCCTCTTCGTGGGTGTAGAGCAGGACCCCGGTCATGCTGCCGATGCCCAGCTCGCGCGCTGCGTCGGCGTACCGGGGCCAGTCCGGCTGGGGCCGGGTCATGTCCACGATCCGGAACACGGGCTCGTCGTCCGCGCGGCGGGCGAGGTCGAAGCACGGCCCCTCGCCCAGCTCACCCTGCAGACGGTCGGACTCCTCGACCATGTCGCCGTACGAGGACAGCGTGACGGCACGGCCCTTGCGCACGGCGAGGATCCCCGCCGCGTCGCAGCCGTCCACCAGCCTCACGGCCGACGCCGCGATCTCGTCCAGTGTCCGCTGTACGGAGTCCTGCTTCAGCAGGGTCCGCGCGAGCACGGCCATTTCCTCGGCGAACTTCTGCCACTCCATGTCGCACCGCCCGCGTCGATCACCAGTCCGGCCACCCTACGCACAGCCTTGTCCCTCACCGTCGAAGGCGCCAGGACCACGGAGCGTGGCGCGAGCCGCGGCGCCTCTCCGTCCTGCCGTGGGCCGAGTGAGCGTGCGCGGCAACGAGATCGCCCATCACCTGCGTTGCCGAGGACCCCGTCCCATAACCTCGTGCTTGGAGGCGTCAGAGGCAGGCTGTATCCACCGTGAGGAGGCGATGGTGCTCCACAGGCGCACGGGCGCGCGGTTGCTCGCGGGCGTCATGCTGGCGGTCTGCGTGGTGCTCGTCGGACCCAGTGCACCCGACGGTGCCCTCTTCGCCGGGGCGCAGCCCGCCGTGGCGGCCAGGGACGTCGTGCCGAACCGGGTCATGACGTGGAACATCTGCAACCCCTGCGAGGCGAGCGACGTCGACAAGGCCGCGGAGATCGCCGCCTACGCGCCCCAGGTCATCGGCCTGCAGGAAGCGTGCGTGCGTGACGTCGAGAGGATCCGGGAGTATCTGGAGAACCTGCACGGGCTGGTCTACCGCGTCGAGTACGGGTCGGTGCTGCGGAAATGGGGCCGCTGCGGGGGGACGCCGTGGAGCCCGGGCGCCTTCGGCCAGGCAATTCTGTCGGCCGCGCCGATGACGGACCCGGTCACCGTGGAATATCCCGACGGCGGCTCCGAGGACCGCGGCTACATGGCGGTCACCACCACCGTCGACGGCCGGTCCGTCCGGGTCTTCAACACCCATCTCGCCCAGCGTCGTCAGGAGGCGGTCCGGGCGGAGCAGGTCCGCGTGCTCGCATCGGAGGTCGCCCGGCACGACCGCGCGATCCTCCTCGGCGACTTCAATGCCGTGCCGGACGCCCCCGAACTGTCCGGCATCTGGGCGCTGGCCACGGATGCCGACCCGCAGTGCCGTCCGACGCCCACCGGCGGCTGCCGGACGACGACGGACTGGCAGAGCAAGTTCGACTACGTGTTCCTGCGAGGCGTCGTTCCGCTCAGGCACCGCGTGCATCCGACCTCGTACTCGGACCACGACCTGCTGCACGCCGACCTCGACCTGAGCTGAGGGCGTCCAGCGGCCGCCCCCGCCGGTGACGGCCACGCGTTGCCCGGCCCGTCCCCGGCCGGACGGTCCGTTTCCCTGGACCGCAGGTCGGCGGCCCGTACCGGCCGCACGAGGCGGCGGCATCGCCCCGGCACGTGGAATTCACCCGCGTATGGGCATACGGGGAAGGCAAGCAAGCAGGGCACGCCGGCGAGCGGGAGGCCGGTCCGACCAGCAGGGAGGCCGCGATGACGGGGCCGGAGTACACGGAGACCGTTCACGGGCCGTCCGTGCCGACAGCGTCCGTCGCGCCGACCGCGTCCCTGGAAGCCATCGGCGCCGGCGCCTACATCGTGGACGAGCAGGGCTGCATCATCGCCGTGAACGCCCACGCCGAGCACCTGCTGGGCCGGCCCGCCGCCGACCTGATCGGACACGACGCGCACGACCTGCTGCACCGCGGCCCGCAGGGGCAGCCCCTGCCGAGAACCCAGTGCGCCATGCGGCAGGCCTTCCACGCCGGGCGCACGGCCCAGGCCGACGAGGACTACTTCGCCTGCGCCGACGGCACCGTGCTGCGCATCTCCTGGCTGATCACCCCGTACGACGTCGGCGACCGGCAGGCAGGCACACTCGTCGTCTTCCACGCCCCCGACCACCCGGAGGTCCCCGAGCCGCAGCCGGAGCCGGCGGCCCAGCCGCTGCCGGAGCTGGCACGACTCGCCCTGCTGGCCGAGACCACCACGCAGCTGACCTCCACGCTCGACGTGGACGAGGCGCTGCGGCGGCTGGTGACCCTGGTCCTGCCCCGCCTCGCGGACTGGATGGTCGTCGACCTGATCACCGAGCGCGACGAGGTGTGGCGCACCGTCGTGGTCCACGCCGACGGCGAGACGCTCACGCACCACGAGGACCTGCAGGGGCCGATGCCGCCGATCCCCGAGGAATCCCCGATGCCCCTGTCCAGGGCCCTGCGCGGGGTCGCCTCCAACCTGGCCGGCCCGCAGACCTATCAGGGGGCACCGGACTCCGGCATCGCGGTCGAGCAGCGCCGCCTGTTCGACGTCACGGGCATGCGCTCCGCGGCCATCGCGCCCATCCGCAGCACCCGCGCCGTCCTGGGCGCACTGACCCTCGGCCGCGACGAGAAATCGGCGGCCTTCACGCCCGTGGACCTCCCCCTGATCGAGGACATCGCACGCCGGGCCGGCCTCGCCCTGGACAACGCCCGCCTCTACCAGCGCCAGCGCAAGGTCGCCGAGACCATGCAGAACCATCTGCTGCCGCAGATGCCGGGCGTCTCCGGCCTGCAGATGACCGTCCGCTATCTGCCCGCACCCGACGCCTCCCAGGTCGGCGGCGACTGGTACGACGCCTTCCCCCTGTCCGACGCGTCCACCGCCCTGGCCATCGGAGACGTCGTCGGCCACGACCTGGAGGCGGCGGCCGGCATGGCGCAGGTCCGCAACATGCTCCGTGCCTACGCCTGGTCCCAGCACGAACCTCCCAGCCGGATCGTCGAACGGCTCGACGAGGCGATCCAGCACATCACCGACGTCACCATGGCCACGACGATCTTCGCCCGGATCGAACCGGCCGACGACGGATGGCAACTGTCCTGGACCAACGCCGGCCACCCTCCGCCACTGCTGATCAGCCGGGACGGCCTGGCCCGCTACCTCACCGACGGTCACGGCATCCTTCTGGGCACCCAGACCGGCACCCGGCGCCCGGACGCCACCGCGCAGCTCCCGCCCGGCTCCACCCTGGTGCTGTACACGGACGGACTCGTCGAAGCGCCCCGCCGCACCCTCGACGAGGGACTGGACCGACTGCGCCAGCACGCCGCCGCCCTGGCCCACCGGCCCCTCGCCTCGTTCACCGACCAGCTCCTGCGCCGCGTCCGCCCCGCAGGCAACGACGACGACGTCGCCGTCCTGGTCCTGCGCGTCCCCGACAACTGACCGCAGGGGGCCCGCAGAGGGCGAGGCCACACCTCCGGCCGGACGGCTTCGGCGGCCTGCCACGCGCCTCCAGAGGTCCCGGCCCATGCCCCGGACACCGCGGCCGACCGGCGCTGCCGCGCCTCCGTGCGGCGCTGTTCCGGGCGCGTGAAGTGCCGGTGAAAACCCGGTGGAGAACATGTCGGTGGGTCCGCCTATGCTGCACCGGAAGATCACGCGGTACCAGGGGAGGGCGCGGCATGTTCGGCAAGCTGTTCGGCAGGGGTGCGGAGAGACCGGCGGCCGATCCGCACGTCCTGCCCGCCCCGCGCAGACAGAAGAACGGGATGTACACGCTGCGCGCGCTCGGGGACGCGCGGGTGCTCGCCCTGATCGAGGCGGCGGACGCGGGGGACTGGGACGCGGTCAAGGCGGCGCTGGCGCCGTTCGACCTCGGCCGCGACCACCGGGTCCTGGGCGAGCTCGCCGGGCTGGACGGCGTGCAGGACTGGATCGGCCGGGCCGTCGAGGAGGAGAAGGAGCACCGGGCGACGGCCCTGCTCATATCCGGTGCGCGCCACATCACCTGGGGCTGGGAGGCGCGTACCGCCGAGCTCGCCGTGAACGTCACCCGGGACCAGTGGCGGGTCTTCCACGAGCGGCTCGAGATCGCCGAGGAACACCTGCTGCAGGCCGCCGAGCTGCGGCCGGAATGGGTCACGCCCTGGCGTCAGCTCCTCACCTCCGGCCGGGGCATGTCGCTGGGCTCCGCCGTCAACCGGACCCGCCGCGACGCCGCCCTGCGCCGCGACCCGCTGGACCTGGAGACCCACCTGGAGTGGCTGTCGCAGTTGCAGCCCCGCTGGGGCGGCGAGCCGGGGCAGGCCCTGGCGTTCGCCCAGGAAGCAGCTTCCCGCGCCCCGCAGGGGCACCGTCTCGGCTGCGTGATCGCCATGGCGTACATCGAGGAGTGGGTCGAGTCGGACCGCGGCGACTACCTCCACACCTCCGAGATCCGGGCGCAGTTGCGGGAGGCGGCCGACCGCAGCATCCTCCACCCCGCCTATGTGTGGCGCCCCGGCTGGCAGCAGGACTTCAACATGTTCGCCATGGCCCTGTCCCTGGCCGGAGAGCGCCACACGGTCCGGCGTGTCTTCCAGACCCTGGACGGCGCGTACACCAAGTGGCCCTGGACCTACTTCGCCGAGCCCGAGAAACAGTTCGCCCAGCGACACCGCCGCGCCTGAGCAGCCGGGTCCGGTGCCGTCCGCGCCCCTCGCTCGCCATCCCGTCGCCCCTCCCACCCCGGACTGCCCCATGACTCTCCACGACACCGCCCCGAACCCGCCCGGCGCCGACCGCACCTTCCAGGTGGACCTGCGCGGCCTCGTCGATCTCCTCTCCCACCACCTCTACTCCAGTCCCCGCGTCTACCTGCGTGAACTGATGCAGAACGCGGTGGACGCACTGACCGCCCGGTACGCCCTCGAACCGGCCGCCACCGCGGACGCCTTCGGCGTACGCCTGTACGCCGACGGCTCGGTGGTGCGGGTCGAGGACGACGGCGTCGGTCTCACCGAGGCCGACGTGCACGGCTTCCTCGCCACCATCGGCCGCAGCAGCAAGCGCGCCGACCGCATCGCCGAGCAACGGGGCGACTTCATCGGCCAGTTCGGCATCGGCCTGCTCTCCTGCTTCCTGGTCGCGGACGAGATCCACGTCCTGAGCCGCTCCGCCCGCACCCCCGACGCACCCGCCGTGGAGTGGCGTGGACGCGGCGACGGCAGCTACAGCGTCCGCACCCTGCCCGCATCCGCCCGCCCCCGGCCCGGCACCACCGTCACCCTGACGCCGCGCGCCGACGCGGGGGAGTGGACCCGGCCGGCACAAGTGCACGCCCTGGCCCGCCACTTCGGCTCCCTGCTGCGCCACCCGGTCACCTTCGAAGACGGCACCGGCGGCCCGGAGCGCTCCGGCACGTCCGTCAATCCCGAGCCCGCCCCCTGGGGGCGTACGTACCCCACACCGGGATCCCGCTCCCGGGCCCTGGCCGCGTACGGCGAGGAGGTCTTCGGCTTCAAGCCGCTGGACACCATCGAGCTGGACCTGCCGGCCGTAGGCCTGAAGGGCATCGCCTGCGTCCTGCCCGAGACGGTGCCGGCCGGGCGCCGCCACGGCCACCGCGTGCACGTCAAGGGCATGCTGCTGTCCGAGCAGGCCGAGGAGATCCTGCCCGACTGGGCGTTCTTCGTCCGCTGTGTCGTCGACGCCGAGAGCCTGCGCCCGACGGCGTCCCGCGAGTCCCTCTACGAGGACGCCACCCTCGCCGCCGTCCGCGACGCCCTCGCCGAGCGGCTGCGCGACTGGATCGCCCGGACCGCCGCCGGCGACCCGGACCTGCTCGGCCGCTTCCTCCAGGCCCACCACCTGGCCGTGAAGTCCCTCGCCGTGCACGACGACGAGATCCTGCGGATGCTGCTGCCCTGGCTGCCGTTCGAGACCACCGACGGGCACTGCACCCTCGACGAGTTCGCCCGCACCCACCGCACCGTGCTGGTGACGTCGAGCGTGGAGGAGTTCCGCCAGGTCGCCGCGATCGCCTCGGCCGCCGGGCTCGGCGTCGTCAACGGCGGCTACACCTACGACCGTGAGCTGGTCCACCGGCTGCCCGAGATCAGGCCCGAAGCCAGTGTCGCCGACCTCGACCCGGCGACCCTCACCGCCCACCTCGACCCCGTCGACCGGGAGACGGAGCTCGCCGCCGCGGCCTATCTCGCACAGGCCCGCGACGCCCTGGCCGTCTTCGACTGCGACGTCGCCCTGCGCACCTTCCAGCCCGTCTCCGCGCCGGCCCTCCTCATCGACAGCCGTGAGGCCCGGCACGAACGCACCCGCTCCCAGCTCGCCCGTGAGCAGGAGGGCGGCCTGTGGGGCGACATCCTCGGCGCCCTGCGCCACGAGGCACCGCGGGCCCAGCTGATCCTCAACCAGCTCAACCCGCTGGTCCGCACCGCCGTCGCCATCGACGAGCCCGAACTGGCCCGCACCAGCGCCGAAGCCCTCTACGGGCAGGCCGCGATGCTGTCCCGGCGCCCGCTGAGGCCCGCCGAATCGAGCCTCATCAACCGCTCGTTCCTCGACCTGCTCGCCCACGCCCTCCGCAAGGACAGCTGACGATGCCCACCGCGCCCCACCCCCAGAACACCGACGAGCTGTACCAGGCGCTCCAGGAGAACCAACGGCGCCCCTACGGCCGCACCCGCACCGTCACCGCCGAGGAACTCGTCGACGCCGCCGAGCAGTTCGGGGAGCCCCTCCCGCTGTTCCGCACACTCCTCGAACTCCAGGAGGCGTACACCTACGGCTCCGAACCCAGGAAATCGCCCGTCGTCTTCGCACGCCTGCTCACCCTCTTCGACGAGCAGCCCGACGCTTTCGACGAGCCTCTGCGCCACCTGTTGTTCTGGCGGTTCAAGTGGGTGGCCAACGCCCTGCGCGCCCTGCCCGAGATACCGCTGACCAGCCTGCGCCAGTGGCTGACGGAGATGCGCGACCGCTACGAGAAGGCCGGCCTCGGCCTGCAGCCCTACTACGGTGAGGCGTACCAGCTCGCCGCCCACGTCGGTGAGGACACCACCCTCGCCTACGAGCTGTGGGCCGCCCGCACCCGCACCCGGCTCAGCGACTGCGAGGCCTGTGAGATCTGCCGGCGCGCCCGCCACCACCTCGCCGCGGGCGACGACGAGCGGGCCCTGCGCGCCTGGGAGCCCGTCCTGGCCGGCCAGGAATCCTGCCAGGAGGAGCCCGCGCGCTCCCTGTCGTACGCGTTGCTGCCCCTGCTGCGCACCGGCCGCGCCGACCGGGCCCGCGAACTGCACCTCGCCGGTTACCGCGGCTGCCGCCGCAACCCCTCGATGTCCGGGGAGGTCGGCCGGCATCTGGAGTTCTGCGCACTCACCGGCAACGAGGCCCGCGGCCTGGAGCTGCTCGCCGAGAACCGGAGCCTGTTCGACGAGGTCGACTCGCCGCTCGACCAACTCGACTTCCTCACCGGCGTGGAGGTCCTCCTCCAGCGCGTCGAGCTCCTCGGCCACGGCGAGCTGCCCGCCGCCGGATACGCGGGCCGCACCTGGACCGCCGCCGGCCTGCGCGCCGAGGTGCGGGGCCGCGCCGACGACCTCGCCGCCCGCTTCGACGCCCGCAACGGAACCACGGCCCACACCGACCGCCGCAGGGCCCGTCTGGACCGCGCCCCGCTCCTGGACACCCTGGAGCTGACCCTGCGCACCCGCAGCCTCGACGACGTGACCCCGGCCGCCCCCGTCGCCCCGACGGCCGCCCGCCCGGCCGCAGCCGCCCCGGAGTCGCTCACCGAACTCATCCTGCGCGCACGGACGTCGGACGAGCAGGGCCACCCGGACGCACGGGCCTGCTGGGCGCGGCTGCGCACACTCGTCGCCGCCCGCGACTACACCCACCCCGACGACCCGGCCGTGGGCCCGGTCGTCCGGCTGCGCGCGGACCTGCTGGCCGAAGAGGCGAACCGGGCGCACGAGGAGGACCGGTTCACCGACGCCGTCGCCCTGAAGGAGGAGGCCGCGGCCCTGTACGACGACGCCGGCGCGCCGGGCGAGGCGGCGCTCACCCGGGCCGGCGTCCTGCTCGCGAACGCCGAGATCCTCGCGGAGGGCGCCGACGGACCGGAGGCGAAGGCCACCGCACTGACCGACGCCCACGCGTCCATGGTCCGCATGCACGACGGGACGCCCGGCCTGACCCCGCACCAGGAGGCACGCCTGCTGCGGCTGCGGGCGACCGCGCTCGCCCTGCGCCTGCAGACGACCCGGAGCCAGGATCACGTCGCGCCGGTCTTCGCCGAGGCGGACCTGCTCCGGGCGTTCGCCGCGCGGCACGACATCGTCGGGCAGATCTCGGGCGCACACATGCTGCGGGCCACCACGCACGCCATCTCCGGCGACCTGCCCGCCGCGGTCACCGAGGCCGACGCCCTCCTGGACCGGCTGAAGGCGCACGGCCCCGCCTGGCACCTGCCCCGCACGCTCGGACTGCGCGGCAGGATCGGGCTCCTCCTCCAGGACCCCCAGGGCGCGTACACCGATCTGGCCGAGGGCCTGCGCCTGGCCGCCGACTGGCCGGCCGACGCGGTCGGCACCACCCGCCTGCACGCCGACCTGGCCGAGGCCTGCATGCACCTGGGCCGACCCGAGGAGGCACTGCGGCACCTGACGCGCGCGGCGGAGCTGGACCTGCGACACGGCAGCCGGACCGACGCGTACTGCACCTACAGCAACGCCGCCCAGCTCAGCCTCGACCTGGGCCGTGTCGAGGACTGCATCGCGCTGCTCGACTCCCTGCTGGCCGAACCGGACGTGGCCGCCGGAGAGCTGGACGACCGGCTCGTGGCCCAGCTGCGTCTGACCCGCGCCCGCGCGCTGCACACGGGGGAGGACCTCAAGGCCGCCACGGCGGAGTTCGTCGCGCTCGCGGCCGAGTCGGCCGGCTGGGACGACGACCCGGGCAGTCACGCCATGATCGCCGCGGAGACGGCCGTACTCCTCGCCGAGTCCAGTGAGTTCGGCCGGGCCCGCGAGGCCGCCGACCAGGCGCTCGCCGCCCACGCCGAGGACCCGCGCTACGAGCACCTCAGCAACTCGCTGCGTGAACTCGCCCGTCTCCAGGCGCAGCAGCAGGGCGCGGACGGACTGCCCGACGCCCTCGCCGTCCTCGCCGACGCCGGCCGGGTCGCCGACGAGGCCCGCGCCGCCGGGTACGAGGCCCATGGCCGCTCCCTGGACACGGCCCTGGCCTACGAGCACGGGCGGGTCAACGCCTACGCCGGTGCGTACGAGGACGCCCTGGCGGCCCTGGACAAGGCACTCACCCTGCTCGGCGAGCCGGGGCAGGACGACGACCGGGCCGGCGAATGGGCCGAGTGCGTGCGCCTCGCGGGTGTCGTGGAGGGCCTCTACCTGGAGCGCCCCGCCCCCGCCCTCACCCGCCTGGACGCGGCCATCGTCCGCCTGACCGCCCTGGGCCACACCGAGGAGAGCGAATCGCTGACCTCCCTGGCGGCCCGGCTGCGCGATGAGGAGTGACGTGCGGGCCGCGGGCGCATTTCTGACCTCGGCCCGTACCCGCGGCCTGCCCGGGGCGATATTCGCTGGTCGCGGGTCCGGTGCAACGCACATACTGACGCGGTGGATCCAGTGACACTTGAGACCGGACGCCTGGTGCTGAGGGCCTTCGAGCCGGGCGACGCGGACGCGGTGCACGACGCCTGCCAGGACGAGGACATCCAGTTCTACACGCCGGTGCCCGTGCCTTTCGGACGGCGGGACGCCGAGAAGAGGATCCGCGAGGAGTGGCCCGAGGGCTGGGCCGCCGACAAGGACTACGTCCTCGGGGCGTTCCGCAAGGACAGTGCCGCGCTCGTCGGCTCGTACTGCCTGACCAAGGTGAGCGCGGGCGTCTACGAACTCGGCTACTGGGCGGTCAAGGAACAGCGCGGCCGGGGCTATTCGGTCGAGGCCGCGCGGGCGCTGTGCGACTGGGGGTGGGCCACGCTCGACGTCCACCGCATCGAATGGTGGGCCATGACCGGCAACACCGGATCGCGTGCCGTCGCCGAGAGGCTGGGCTTCACCGTCGAAGGGACGCTGCGCAGCCGCGGCATCGCCAACGACGGCAAGCCGCACGACTGGTGGGTCGGCGGACTGGTACGGGCCTGACGTGGAGCACGTGGAGAGACAGGGGAGCGTCGGGCGCGCTCTGAAAGTGGGCCTGCTGATGGCGTGCCTTCCGGGCCTGCCGTGGGCCGCTCTCGCCCTGGGGGTGGCCCTGGTGGAGTTCCTCCGAGGAGGGGACACCCGGCTCGCCGCCCGGGACCTGCGCTACGGCGGGCTGCTCACGGGAGGAAGCCTGCTGGCCGGTGTGCTGATGGGCCTGGTCCTCGCCGGGGGGCTGGCCCTCGCGGCTCGTGTCCTCACCCGCCGGTGGGGGCTCACCCTCGTGGGAGCACTCCTCGGAGCGCTCGTCTTCCCCGCCGAGTTCCTGGTCGTCGCGATCGGCACGGACGGGGCCTTCGCCCAGCTCGGCACGACCTTCCTCGCATGGCCGTTCATGACGGCGGTGGCAGCACTGCACAGCACGGACATCGCGGGCCGCACCCGCAAGCGCACCTGGCTGTGGGCACCCGCTCGCAGGCCGGCGCCGATGGCCGTCGGCTCAGTGCCCGAACGCCGTCACGGTCACTCGTAGGGTGCCTTCCGTGATGGTGGGGAGCGAAGGGACCCGGCTCATCGTGCTGCGAGGCAACAGCGGGTCGGGGAAGTCGTCCGTCGCGGCCGGGGTGCGTGAGAGGTTCGGGCGGGGGCTGGCGCTGGTGGGGCAGGACAACCTGCGCCGTGTCGTGCTGCGGGAGAGGGACCGGCCCGGCGCGGCGAACATCGGTCTGATCGACCTGACGGCCCGCTACGCCCTCGACGCCGGGTACCACGTCGTGGTCGAGGGGATCCTGTACGCCGGCCACTACGGCGAGATGCTCACCCGGCTGCGCGCCGACCACCGCGGGCCGACCCACGCGTACTACCTGCACGTGCCGTTCGAGCAGACCCTCGTCCGTCATGCCACCAAGCCCATCGCGAACGAGGTCGGCGAGCCGCAGCTGCGCGAGTGGTACCGGGAACTGGACCTGCTGCCCGGCGGCGTCGAGACCGTCATCGGTGCCGACAGCACCCTGCCGCAGACCGTGGAGCGCATCATGCTCGACTCGGGCCTGGCCGGTCTGCCCGAGACCGGCCTCTAGCCCGACTCACCCGTCCGTACGTGCCGGGCAGGGCGTGCGCGGTGCGGCGCGGTGAGGATGGGCGGTGCCGGGCGCCCGCACCGGCGGCTCGGTGCTGCCTGACGGGATGTGCGGCTGTCGCTGCCCGTACGCGCGAGGGAGAGGTATGACCGAGACCGACGAGGCCGGGGCCTTCTCTGCCGGGGCCGAGTGGCCGGCGGCGCACCGTGACCCGAGTACGGGCATGGTCGATCTCCGGCGCGTCGGGGCGAACCCGGACTTCTGGTATCCGGTCGCCCTGTCGAAGAACGTGCGGAGCGAGCGGGCGTTCGCGACGACGTTCGCCGGCGAGCGCATCGCGCTCTACCGCGGGCGGAGCGGCACCGTGTACGCGCTGGAGGACCGGTGCGCCCACCGGCAGGTGCCGTTGAGCATGGGCGTCGTGGAGGGCGAGACACTCCGCTGCTGCTATCACGCCTGGGCCTATCGCGGCGACGGGCGCATCTCGCAGATCCCGTACCTCTCCAAAGGCGACGGCCGGCCCCCGCGCGGCGTGCGCGGCTACCCCGTGCGCGAGGCCTACGGCCTGGTCTTCGTGTTCCCCGGCGACCCGGACAAGGCGGCCTCCGCTGCGCTGCCCGACCTGCCGGCGTTCGGCTCCCCGCGGTACAAGGCGATGACCTACTCCCGGACCGTGCGCTGCCACTACTCGTTCATGCACGAGAACCTGCTCGACATGAACCACCAGTTCCTGCACCGGGGCGTGGTGGGAAAACTCCACCCCGAGCTGCTCGACTCCCGCACCGACGAGCGGTCGGTGGAGGCCAGGTATCTGTTCAGCCACGCCGGGGGCAAGCGGAACCGGGGGGCGAGCCTGCTGGCCGCCGAGGGGATCGGCGGCAACGACTCCCGCGACGTCATGACGATCCGCACCGAGTACCCGTACCAGACCCTCGACCTGGTGCCGGAGAACGCCGAGCGGCCGGCCTTCCGCCTCTGGGTCGCCTATGTGCCCGAGGACGCCGAGCAGCGCCGTTGCCACACGTTCGGCCTGCTCATGATCGAGAAGCCGCGGATTCCCGGCGCTCTGCAGGTGGCCTGGCCCCTCATCAGGCGTTTCACCGAGCGGGTGTTCGCCGAGGACCGGATGGCCGTCGAGGCCGAGCAGCGGGCCTGGGACGAGCAGGGCGAGGACCGCAATCGCGAGGTGTTCTCCCTGATCCTGGACGTCCGCGAGGTGCTGCGCACCAACGGCGTCCCCATCCGCCCCCGGACTGCCGCGTGCGGCGCCGCCTCGGTGTGCGACGGGCAGGACCGCGGTCCGGCGGGGATGCCGGACACCCCCTAGCGGTGCGGACACGGACCCGTGGGGTTCAGGCGAAGAACTCCCGCAGCAGCCGGTTGAGTTCCGCGGGTCGCTCGGTGGGCAGGGAGTGGTGGGAGGCACCGGGCAGGGTGACGACGCGCGCCGAGGGCAGGAGCCGGCGTGCGGCGGCCGCGGCACGCAGCGGAGCGTGGGCACGGCTGCGTTCCGCCAGGAGTACCAGCGTCGGGACGGTGCAGGTCGCCAGTTCCCGCGCCGTGGGGCGCCGCATGGCCACGACCTTCGACCGGTGGGCGGTGGCGGTGCTCCCCAGGAACGCCCGCCACACCGGATCCTCGGGGTCACGGCCGGTCTCCCATCGGTGGAAGGCGCGCACCCGCTCGGCGTTGGGCCTCAGCAGCATCGGCAGGGCGTGCGCGAGGTAGCGCGGGCTCATGCCGGTGAAGCAGTTGACCGGGTCGAGCAGCGCGAGCCGCCCGAGCCGGTGGGGCGCGTGCAGCGCGTAGCGGAGGGCGATCCAGGCTCCGTAGGAGTGGCCGCACAGGTGCGCGCCGTCCAGGTCCAGCGCGTCGAAGAGGGCGTCGAGCCAGGCCGTCAGGTCCGCTGCGCCGCGTAGCGGCGCTCCGTCGTGGACGCTGCGGCCGATGTCGCCCATGAGGTCGACGGCATGGATGCGGTGGGTGGCGGACAGGGCACCGACATTGGCGAACCAGGAGGTCGAGGTGGTTCCGCCGCCGGGCAGCAGGACGAGCGGGGTGCCGTCCTCGCGCCCGCTGATCTGGACCCGGGTGCCGCCGTAGGGGGTGGGGACGTCGACGCCGTGCACCTCTCCGGGCCACTGTCGCAGGACGTCGTCGTACGCCCTGAAGAACGCTGCCGTGTCATCCATGTCCCCGCCCCGTATGACTCGTTCACCGATACTCTCGACCAACGAGATATTAGGGGAGTGAAGCATGGGCGACCAGGATCCCGGCCTGCGACTGGTGCATCTGCTGCGGGCCGTGACGGTGGAACTGGACCTTTTCGCAGCCGAGTTCGCAGGCCGCAACGGGCTTCATCCCACGGACGTACGGGCGTTGATCCATCTGCTCGACGCCGGCCGGGAGGGCGAACGGGCCACCCCGGGGTGGCTGGGGGCGCAGCTGGGGGTGAACTCGGCGTCGACCACGGCCCTGGTCGACCGGCTGGAGCGGCTGGAGCTGGTGCGCCGGGAACGGGACACGGAGGACCGCCGACGCGTGCTGCTGGTCGTGCGGGACGAGGCCGTCCGGCTGGGATGGTCCTTCTTCGGGCCGCTGATCCACGAGATGGTCGACTCGATGCGGTCCTTCGACGAAGCGGAACTCGCCGTGGTCCGGCGTTTCCTGCTGACCATGCGTGACGTCGCCGCGGCCGGGCGACGCGCCCAGCGGGACGGCTCCGGGGGAGAGTGACGTCCAGCCCCTTCCGCGAGCGGCCGCGGCGCACGTTTCGGCAGGGCTGACCGGCCTTGCCGCCTGTCGTCCGGACCACGACCCGGCGCGGACGCGCAGGCCCTCACGGGCGGGGGTTGGTGCGGTGCCAGCGCGGGCGGGCGTCCGGGCCGCGGCGGCCCGCCACCGACGCGCAGCGCGGGCACAGGCGTCGCACCCGGTCCGCGGCGCCGCCGGACTCCGGAAAGGTGTCCGGCCAGCCCACGTGCGGGAAGCGGACCAGCCGGGAACGGCTCAGGGACAGGCCGCAGACCGTCTCGTTGCGGCCCGGCTCCCAGGCGTGCACCTCACCGGAGGGCAGCCGGCGCCGCCCTTCCTCCTCGTCGGTCCACTGCCCGGACGCCGCGACCGCGTACTGCCTCACGCGTGCCACGGCGGATCAGCCGGCCGCGTGGTCGACGTGCAGCCGCACCTGCTCCTCCAGCCGTCGCAGGCTGCTGTCCAGGGCGTCGGCGGCTGCCCGCTCGCCCGGGTCGTGACCGTCGTCGAAGAACGACAGGTGCACGGTCACCTCGCTGGTTCCGCCGTCGAGCCCGGCGACCTGCAGCCAGCCCGCGTAGCCGCCCTGCCCGCGGGTGCCCCATTCGAGCCGCATCTGCTCCGGCCGGGCACGCAACAGGGCGTCCGTGTCCTCGTCGGTGCGGTCCTCGTGGACGGTGACGGCCGGCAGTTCTCCGGCCTCCACGTGCAGGGCCTCCGGCAGCCAGCTGTCCAGCCGTCCGATGTTCGCGGCCTGGTCGAAGACGTGCTCGGGCTGCGCGGGCATCGTGCGGGAACGTTCGTACTCGGTCATCGCCTCACCGGCCTCGCCTCGGGGGTCGTAGCGCGCACCGTGTTCCCGGTCTGCCCGGGCCCAACTCCGACCGGAGTACACCCGTGCGACGATTTGCATAGATTTCCCGCGCGATCGTAAGCGGGTTCCGCAGGTTTTCGCGGCGGCGCGCGG
>NZ_JBEOXI010000044.1:0-43027 GCF_040296465.1 Streptomyces sp. NPDC002130 | reverse complement strand
GGCGATGTCGTGTCTGACATCCGCCGAGAACAGCTGATCATCCGGGTTCTGCAGAACCAACTGCACATTCTGACGGTGAGTACGCAGCCCTGCCCTGCCGTACTTGATAGGGGTGTGGTCAAGACTGACCGTCCCGCGCGAGGGCCGCAGCGATCCGGCCAGTATTCGGAGCAGCGTTGTCTTTCCCGATCCGTTGGCACCCAGCAGTGCCACGCGTGAGCGCGGTGCCATCTCGATATCGACGTCGATCAGCGTATCGCTCGCACCGTGATAGGCGAACGCCACATGTTCGGCGCTCAGCGATCTATGGCTCATGCCATCTCCCACGAAACTGTTAGTGCGACAACACCAATAAGAACGGATACCGAGCCGAAGATGAATTGTCGGCTCACCGGCTGCCGATACAGAACCGGCATACCGATACCCTGGTCGCGACCCGCCAATCCGGTCTCCAGCCGTTGTGCCTGAGTCCAAGACCGGATCAGCACGGCCGCGGTCAGGAGGCCCACTGAGTTGAGTGATCGTCGAAATACCGCATAGCCCAGTCGCGCGACCTGCGCCTGCCGGATCGTTGCCAGCGACTCCACCAGCACGAACACCATGCGATACATGATTCCGATGACGTCAACACAGGCCGCCGGGAGCCCCGCCCGCCGTAGCGCCGTCGTCAACGTGGTCATCGGTGTCGTGGAGGCAAAGACGAGCATCGCCAGTGATGCCGTCATCGCACGCAGTGCGAGTTCAGCTGCACCCAAAGCCGTGTGCGCAGTCATTGATATCGTCAGAGCGCCGAAATCGATCGATACCGCAGTCGACAGCGCCGCGATCGCAATAAATGCCGCAGGTCCTCGGGCGGTACGGAGCACGTGCGCAAACGGAACCCCGGCTCGTCGCGCGGCGATCAGGGTCACCACGATCAACAGTGGCGCCGCCGGAACCGGGGCAAGCACCACCGCACATCCGACGATCCCGCCGAAGAGAATGACCTTCTCTGCGACCGGCCGGCGGCGCCACGTCGACCTCCACGCAACGCTATCGATCGCGGCGGTGCCAGCACTCATGTCCGGTCACCCTCGCCAGCGCTCGCGGCCATAGCGTCGACGTCACCGGCCAGTGCGATCGCCTCACGTTCGGAGCGCCTACGCTGCCACATCGCCCCGAGCGCAAAGCCGAACACTCCCGCACCGAGCGCAGCCTGCAGCGCGAACAGTCCTGATTCGATCTCACCGGACCCGGGGGTGAAGACCGGCGAGAACCATGGCTTGTAGTCGGAATGGTTCTCCTCGATTCATCCGAACGGCTCTCCTCGAAGCCTGTGATGCCACCAGCTGCCACCTCTGCGTCGGGGATCACGCAACGCGAACGGATCTGGGAGGGTTCGGCGCCACAGCTCCGCGTCAAACGCAGCAAGAAGTGCCTCGAGTTCTCGGCGCGCCGGGAGGGGCAGTAATACCACCACCCGCTCCAGCAATTCCCTGGCCTCAGTCACGTCTTCCAGGCTGTCCGAAGGGCACGGACACACAGCGTAAGAGATCTCGAGATACCGGCCTGGCCGGGCGAGGAACCGCCGGCACCAGTACAGGGCCGTCTCAGTAGCGCCGGGCCATACTTCTTCAGCGTCTGTCTCCCGCTCAGCCCGGTGCACAGCAGCGGACGTCCGCGGCGACAACCGGTCGATCCGGTACGGCTGGTGCAATGCGTAGAGCTTGGGGTGAGGGGCACGCATGGCGCCCGGCCGCCTACGCGGCATGACCCTTTCGGGCAGCGATCGTCATACCGGCATCTTGCCACGGCGGGGCCTTCCGCTGCGCTTAAGGCCCAGGCGGGCCCCCTGCGCTCCCCCGCCCGGTGTCCTCGGTGCGTCCTTCGAAGTCTCGTCGTACCGCTGCACCTTGGTCTTCGATCAGCCCACCCTCATCAGGGAAGTCCAGGACCGTGCCGCAGTGACTGCACAGCTTCCCGTCTTCAGCCGGCGTGCCGCATGCCTTGCAGAACCGGTTGCCCTTCTCGCTTTCAGTCTCCTGCGTCATGACTCTCCCGGGAACGAAATGGACGTGTTGGCTTTGGATGCGGAGTACCCGTGGCATCGAAGTTGATTCACTCACGTTGGCTGCCTCATTTTGACTCTGCGATAGACTCTGGATTTAGATGGCTCCAGCGTTGTGAGATCTGTGCTGCTGCGACATAGCCTGTGCGTGTCTCGGATCACGGGCGTGTATCGCAGTCTCGGTCGAGCCACCCGAGGTCCAACGCCTGTCGTCTGCAGGCTGGTTGTTTAGGTGGCGTCGGAGAACGGTCGTCTAGCTCCCAGAAGAGAGTAGATCGGAATGGCTGTGCAGGAACTCCGTCCCCATCAGCGAGAAGCCATGGACGCCGTACTCCGGGCGCTCGAATTTCCTGCACGATCCACTGTGCCCGAGCCGGGTCTGCGCACTCAGGTGATCATGGCCACCGGGACCGGCAAGACCCTCGTCGCCGTACGCAGTGCCGAGGAGCTGCGTGCCGGCCGTGTGCTGGTCCTCGTGCCGTCGCTGGACCTGCTCGCCCAGACCGAAACCGCGTGGCGCGAGGGCGGCCGCACCGGCCCGACGGTCGGGGTCTCGTCTCTGCGCGGCGAGGAGGCTGCCTTCCCCAACACCACCGACGTGGACGAGCTGGTCGACTGGGTGCGGCCCCTCGACAAGATCACCGTGTTCGCCACCTACGCCTCCCTCGGCCTCGGCACGCTCGAGCGCGCACACCAGGCCGGCCTTCCGGGGTGGGACCTGATCGTGGTCGACGAGGCGCACCGGACCTCGGGGCGGTTGGGCAAGCCGTGGGCGGTCGTCCACGACAACACCCGCATCCCCGCCCTGCGCCGGCTGTACATGACCGCCACGCCCCGGCTGTGGCAGCTCGACGAGGACCAGGAGCAGCAGAGTGCGCCGGGTGAGCTGGTGGCCTCCATGGAGGACGATCCGGCCGGCGTGTTCGGGGCGCGCTGCTACACGCTGACGCTGTCGGAGGCCATCGACAGGGGAATCTGTGCCCCTTACCAGGTCGTGTGCGTGGACGTCACCGACACCGCGCTCCAGGCCGCGCAGCTCCTGGGCGTGGAGGGCCGCTCGGCAGAGGTGCGCGGGGCGCGGCTCGCCGCTCTGCAGACCGCCCTGCTCAAGGCGTCGTCGGAGGAAGGCTTCCGACGTACCCTCGTCTTCCACCACGTCGTCAAGGAGGCCGAGGCGTTCGCGGCCGGCCTGCCCGACGTCGCCGCACAGCTGCACGCTGCCGACCCGGAGCTGTACCCGCGCACGATCTGGGCGAACTGGCTGTGCGGCGAGCACAAGCCTGGCCACCGCCGGCGGGTCCTCGAGGAGTTCGCGGCTGGAATCGCCAGGGACGGCACGGTTGTGGAGAAGGGCTTTCTGGGCTCGGTGAAGGTCCTGGGCGAAGGCGTCGACACCAAGAACTGCGACTCCGTCTACTGGGCAGACGTGCGCGGCTCGATGCCCGACCTCGTCCAAGCCGTGGGCCGCGCGCTGCGCATGCAGCCAGGCGAGGGGAAGATCGCCTCGCTCGTGGTGCCGGTACTGCTCGGGCCGGGCGAGACAGCGGACAACATGCTCACCTCCCGGGCGTACGGCGGGTTGGCAAAGCTGCTGGAGGCCCTCAGGGCGCACGACGCCCGGGTGGTGGAGCAGCTCGCCGAGCAGCAGGCACGGAGCCGTGTCCGGGGCGTGCAGAGCCGCTCGGGCGGCGAGGAAGGCGAGGGAGCCGCGAGCGACCGAAGCAACCGACTGTCGGTACCGGCCCGGGAACTACTCAAGTTCAGCACCCCACGTGATCCGGCGCAGCTGGCCGCCTTCATCAAACTCCGCGTCCTCAACCCCGAACACGCCCACTTTCGACGCGGCATCGAGGCCGCCGCCATCTACCAGCGGCTGCACGGCGACCTGAAGGTCCCCTTCACGTACCGCGTGCCCGGCCGCGAAGACCAGGAGGCTGAAGCCGAGGCGTGGCCGGCCGCGCTCGCCGGGTTCCCACTGGGGCAGTGGATCGCCGACGCCAGGCGCTTCTACGCCTGCGGGGACATGGACGAGGACCGCGTCGCGCAGCTGGAGAGGCTGGGCATGGTCTGGTCGCACTTCGACGTCGCGTGGGAGGAAGGTCTCGCGGCGGCGCGCGGGTGGGCGGCCGAGGCGGGCCACCTCCTGGCGCCGCTGGGCGCCACCTACCAGGGCTACCGGGTGGGCATCTGGCTGAAGAACGCGCGGGCCGCCGCCCGCAAGGCTGCCGAGATCGAACAGCGGCGCGTCGAGGGCCTACCCGTGGGGTCTTCGGCCGGGGCGCTGTCGGACGAGCGGCGGGAGCAGCTGGAGGAGATCGATCCGTCGTGGTGCCCGGTCTGGCCCGTGGAATGGCAACGCGCCTTCCACCTCGTCCGGCTCCACCTGGACGCCGGCGGCGCGCTACCCATGTCACCGGGTGACGTCGTGCGCCAAGGCGAGGACCTGGGGCGGTGGGTGCGTGCCCAGCGGCTGGGGTGGGACAAGCTCACCACCGTCCAGCAGTGGATGAGCGAACACATCCTCGGCATCCAACCCGCCACCGAGGACGAGAAACCCAAGCCACGCACGAGCCAGGCCGACAAATGGGCCCTCAACTACACCGCCGCCAAACAGTACTACCAGCGCGAAGGACACCTACGCGTCCCCCGCAAACACACCGAACGCATCACCATCGGCGGCAACGGAGACAGCGACAGCGGCGAGGACCAAGAGGAGCGGGAGCTTCGGCTTGGGGCATGGATCGGGAATCAGCGCAGCCGGGCCGCGACGCTGACGCCGGAACGGATCGAGGCACTGTCCGCGATCGGCATGCGGTGGTCCTGATGGTGGGCGTCGTCGTCACCGCGGCCGCCGCGCTCGCGGCGGGCTATCTGCTCGGACGGCTGCGCCCGTGGCAGCGGCTGGGCGACTGGGCGGCCGATCGGGTCCGCTTCACCGGGACGGGGGCCCGGGGCGGCGCCGGGCGGCAGGGCTGGTGACCGTGCCAGTCGGTCTGTACTCCGCGACCGAGGACCAAACCGTCCACTTCCACCAGCTCCAGCGCGGCACTGCCGACCAGATCCGCAATCGCAGGGTGAACGAGCGGACCGGTGACGAGGTCGGCACGGCCCTGCCCGAGCCCATGCTCAGCACCCCCACCCCCCACCCCGACCTCCGGCCCGGCTGGGCCGCCGAAGTGAAGTGGGACGGCTTCCGGGCCCTGGTCTCCGCCGACGCAGGGAAGGTGGTGCTGCGCTCCCGGCGCGGCACCCGAGATGAGCCCCGCGTTCCCGGAGATCGTGGCCGGCGCGGTGCAGATGCCGGACGCGACCGCCCTGGACGGCGAACTCGTCGTGTGGGTGTCAGCAACGGCCGGCAGTTGCGCCGCCCGGTTTTCGGCCGGGCGATCTACAGGATCATGCAGGTGGTGGTGGCGTGGGCGATGAGTTTGCCCTGTTCGTCGAGGACCTTTCCCTCGGCGGTGGCGGTGCGGCGGCCGGTGTGGATGACGGTGCCTTCGGCGGTGAGGGTTTGGCCGTTGGTGCGGGCGGCGCGGATGTAGTTGACCTTGAGTTCGAGGGTGGTGTACCTGGTGCCCGCCGGGAGGGTTGTGTGGACGGCGCAGCCCATGGCGGAGTCGAGGAGGGTGGCGGCGATGCCGCCGTGGACGGTGCCGAGGGGGTTGGCGAAGTCGGGGCGGGTGTCGAGGGAGATGACGATGCGGCCGTGGTCGACCTCGTCGAAGCGCATGCCGAGCAGGCGGCCGATGGAGGGGCTGTCGGTGGGCCGTTCGGTCTGCACCCAGCGCATCAGTTCCAGGCCGGTCATGGCGGCGAAGTCGGTGGTCGTCACGGTCGTTCTCCTTGCATGGTGCTGGGGGTGCCGCCGCCGTGAGAGGCGGTGTGTTCGTCAGGTGGGGAGGGCTCGATGCGGGCGGGCACGTGCTTGTGCCAGGGGGTGCCGGCGATGGGGTCGCGCCAGGTGAGGTCGGTGAGGGTGTTCAGGGCGACGCCGGTGCGTTCGGTGTCGCCCTCCTCGGTGGGCAGGTCTAGGCCGAAGCCGTTGGGCAGGGCGGCGTGCCCTGGCTGCAGGCGGTCGTCGATCTCGACGACTGCCTGAGCGGTGCCGCGATTCGTGGTGATTCGGGCGAGGGCTCTGTCGGACAGCCCGAGTTGTTCGGCGTCGTGCGAGCTGACCCGCAGGGTGCCCTGTTGGTCGCGCTTGCGCCAGGTGTTGTCGCGGAAGATCGTGTTCGCGGTGAAGGCCCGGCGCTGGCCGGCGACCAGGACGATGGGGAAGTCCTCGGTGGTGTGGACGGCCGGGGTGGTGTCCAGGTCGGCGAGGAGGCCGAGGAGTTCGGGGATGGGCAGCGGGATGCGGTGGCCGGGATGGGGCACGTAGTTCCAGGCGTCGTCGTACTCGTCCTCGGTGAACGTAATTCCGGAGCGACCATCCAGCATGGCATCGAACAGTGTGTCGGCGTTTTGGTGTCCGGCCCGGCGCATGGCGGCGGGGTACTCCTTGGCGATGCGCTGCGCGAGCGCCCACAACACCGCGGCGGACCGGGCGCCTGCGGGCAGGGTAGGACCGAGGGTCTCGTACAGCAGGTACGGAGCCATGGCGAAGGTGCTTTTGTCGATGGCGGCCAGAGCGGCGAAGGCGACCTTGTATGCGGTGCGGCCCAGGTGGGCAGCCGTGCGCAGCGCGGTCAGCCTGCCGCCGGGGACGGCGTTCAGTTCGCGGATGAGGCGGGCGTAGATCTCGGGTTCGGGCAGAGTGGCGGGCAGCGGGTCGAGTACGGGGGCGCGCAGGTGGAAGGTGTTGTGGGGGAACTCGAAGGTGAAGAACGTCGCTTCCCACTTCTCGAACTGGGAGGCGGCTGGCAGCACGTAGTCGGCCTGGCGCCCGGTCTCGGTCAGGGCGATGTCGATGACGACGACCAGGTCGAGCGCTGCAAGTGCCTGGGCGAAGGCGGCGGAGTCGGCCAGGGAGTGCGCCGGGTTGGACGACTCGATGATGATCGCCCGGAACCGGTCGGGGTGGTCGGTGAGGATCTCCTCGGCGATGACGTTGCAGGGAACCAGGCCCCCGGGCATCCGCGCGCCGGTGACGGGGGTGCGGCGCGGGCTGGTGTTGTAGCGGGCCAGCGGAGCGATCCACGAGTGCGGCTGCATGGCGCCGGGCTTGGCGAAGTTCCCGGTCAGCAGCCAGGTCAGCTTGTTGAGGTAGGACACCAGCGTGCTGTTGGGTCCCTGCTGCACGCCCAGGTCTTCGTACGTCGCGACGCTGGAGGCGGTGCCGATCCTGCGTGCCGTCTGGCGCAGCAGGTCCTCGTCCACGCCGCAGGTCTGCGCGCAGCGGGCGACGTCCACCTCTTTGAGCTGCTTGATTACCGTGTCGGCGCCGGTGGTGCGGGTGGTGAGGAAGGCGTGGTCGAGGAGGTCTTCCTGGGCCAGGATGCCGAGGAGGCCGGCCAGACACCAGGCGTCAGTGCCGGGCCTCACCTGGAGGTGGATGTCGGCGAGGTCGGCGGTCTCGGTACGCACCGGGTCGATGACGATCATGGTGCGGGTGGGGTCCTTGGCAATGTCCTTGAGTACGGTGCGGGCGCGCGGGACGCCGTGGGACTGCCAGGGGTTCTTGCCAAGGAACAGGGAGACTTCGGCGTTCTGGAAGTCTCCGGTGGTGTGTCCGCCGGTGAGGTGGGCGTCGACGAAGCCCTCGCCGGTCTTCTCCTGGGCGAGCGGGTTGGAGCGGTAGCGGGCGCCGAGGGCGCGTAGCAGGGCGCCGCTGTAGGCGCCGCCGAGGTGGTTGCCCTGTCCTCCGCCGCCGTAGAAGAAGATCGATTCGCCGCCGTGGGTGTCGCGTACGGTCTTCAGGCGGGTAGCGATTTCGCGGATGGCGGTGTCCCAGTCGATGGGGGTGAAGGTGCCGTCCGCCTCCCGGCGCAGCGGGGTCGTCAGCCGGGTGCCGCCGTTTTGGTAGTGGTCCAGACGCAGGGCCTTGTTGCAGGTGTAGCCGGCGGTGGCGACGTGCTCTTTGTCGCCGCGGATCTTGGTGAAGCGGCGGCCGTCGGTCTGGATCTGGATGCCGCAGTTGTTCTCGCACAGGATGCACGCGCTCTTGTGCCAGGCGGTGTCGGCTGTCATCGGCCCTGTCTCCTCATGCGGTGGACGGCGGGTGCGGCCCGCGCCCCAGGGGGAAGCGCCCGGGGCGCGGCTTGGTGGGGATAGTGAGGCGCTGGCTCAGCCGAGCGGGTTGGTGGTGTCGCGCAGGGTGGCCAGGGCCGGGGCGTACATGCGGGCCTTGATGGTGCCGAGGGTGTCGCCGGCCTTGTTCACCTGTGCCTGGGCGATCTCGATGGCGGTGGAGCGCACGGCGTCCTCGGCGACGGCCTGGTCGACGATGCCGGCGGCCGCGGCGGCGGTGCCGCCGTAGCGGCGGGCGGTGAGCATGGCCTCGTGCGCGGTCTGCGGTGCCAGCCGGGACTGGATGAGTGCGGCCATGCCGGGGGTGAAGGGGATGTTGATGTCCGCTTCGGGCAGGCACCAGTAGCCGCGGTCGGCGCGCATGACCCGGAAGTCGTGGGCGAGGGAGAACATCGCACCGGCGGCGAAGGTGTGCCCCTGCAGCGCGGCCACGGTGATGACCGGCAGCGACAGCATCCGCGCGAACAGCTCATGGACGGAGACGACGTACTTCTGGTGCTGGTCGGCGTGGGCGAACAGCCAGTCCAGATCGAGCCCGTTGGAGTAGAACTTTCCGGTGGCGGCGGTGACCAGGGCGCGAGGGCCTTCCGCCTTCTCCACCTCGTCGAGGGCGGCGCTGACGGCGGTGAGCCAGTCGGGGTGGAAGCGGTTCTCACCGTCTCCGAGGTCGAGGACGAAGACGTTGTTCTGACGGTCGAGCGAGGGCATGGCGACTCCTTCGAGGCATGCAGGTGAAGCGGCTGGGCGGCTGCGGGCTATGGCCGGGGACCGGATCCGGCACCGGGGCGGTCGCGCAGGGCGTAGAGGAGCAGGTCATGGATCTCGGCGGCGGCGGCCTCGATCGGGGCGGTGCTCTGCTCGGCCCGGCACATGATCACCGCGCCTTCGACCGCGGCGATGATGAAGGCACCGAGCCGGCGGCTGCGTTCCTCGCCCAGGCCGTTTCTCAGGAGGAGGGCCGCAAGGGCCTCCTGCCAGCGGGCGAAGACCGCGGCGGCGGAACGGGCAAGCTGGGGCGCATCATCATTGGTCTCCACAGCCACCGCCACGATCGGGCAGCCGGCCCGAAAGCCGCTCTCCACGAGCCGGTCACGCCACAACAGGAAGAACGCGTCGACGGCCGCCACCGGATCATCCGCCTGCATGGCGGCGTCGATCAGCCCCGCGATGAAGTCCCCCGCCAGTGCCACCGCTTCGTCGATGAGCTGCGCCCGCCCGCCAGGGAAGTGGTGATACACCGAGCCCCGAGGAGCTCCGCTGTGAGCGAGCACCCGGTCGATGCTGGTTGCGCTCGCGCCGTACTCCCGCAGCAGAGCGGCAGCACTGAGGATCATCCGGTCACGGCTGTCACTCCTGCGCGGACTCACCTGCCCAGCACCTCCCCACGACGTCGCCCTTCCTCCACGAACGGATGGGCTACCTGTCGGTAACTTATGGGGTATGGCATAGAACATGCAAGGGGGGTGCGGGCGGTCATTGAATCTGCAGCGATGGCACCGCTTGAGATGCGCGCCAGCTAGGGCGGTGATCCATAAGACGCTCGGCTTAACACGCTGGACTGGACAGAGAATCCGCCGGGTGGGGCAGCAGGGAGACGCTGGACGTGACGCCGGTGGAACCGGAGCTGGTGGTGGAAGTCATTGTCGACGTCGCCCGCGACGCGTCCGGCCGGTGGCGACATCCCGCACGCCGGCACCGCGCCCGCACCGACCTCTCCCCCTCGACGTCCCCCACCCGACGTCGCCGCCGCACTGAGAGGAGTTGGGGGTGTCACCTACGTTGCCGGGTGTCCTGCTTGCGGAAGAAGCGGGGCGGGCGGTCACCCGGACAGGTGGCCGCCCAAGCGCGCTGTTACAAGCTGAGGTAGAAGCGCAGGGTCGTGCCGTCGTCGCCGGTGTGTACGCGCACCAGGTCGGTCACGTAGTGGACCAGCATCAGGCCCCGGCCGCCCAGTTGGTCGCGCTGCGGCGGGCGGCGGCCGGCCAGCGGATCGGTCAGCCGGCCCGCATCGCGGACCTCACACACCAGCTGCCCCTGCTCGGCCCAGATGGCGAGTGTCCCGCGGCCTCCGCCGTGGACCACGCTGTTGGTCGTCAGTTCCGCGACCGCCAGCTCCACATCCATCAGCCGGTCCCCGGGCAGGCCCAGCCGCGTCGCCTGAGCGAGAGCGAACTGGCGGACCGCCGGAAGGTCATCAGCACCGTAGGAGAAGGCCGCGGCGTCCGGTGCAGGCACAAGCGCCTGGTTGTACCGGTCGACGACCGCCTGCCAGTCGTAGGTGTCGCTGACCGACTCACGGCCCTCCCCGCTGATGAGGGTCGGGTGGGTAACCCGCGCATCGGCGATCACCTGCGGATCCAGCCGCACCTCGTCGTAGGGGCACAGGATCGTCACCGCCCGGCCCTCGAACGCAGCGTTGATCAGCGCCTCGTGCTGCGCGCACGCCGGGTACTCCACCACGCTGCGCCCGGCCCAGATCGGCTCGCCGATGATCCGCACACGCCCCATCGGGTGGGCGTCGGCGAATCCGCGCAGCACCTTGGGGATGATCCGCCCAGGGTTGCGGCCGGCCTCGGTCATGTCCAGGAACAGGATGCCCTCGGCGTCCCCGCCCAGACCCGCCTTGATCAGCTCCAGGTTGGGGCCGGGCACCGCCACGGCCATCGGCTCGCCGTTGGTCAGGCCCTCGCGCAGGAAGGCCACCGTCTGCCGCGTGTACTCCTGCTCGGTGCGGTAGAACAGGGCAGGGTGCACGAACGCCTCGTGGGTGGTCACCGTGCTCATCACAGAGCCACCTCGATCCGGTCCAGGCCCGGCCAGAACATCTCCAAAACCCGCGGCAGCTGCGGCGGGGGATTCTCGACCACAAATCTGCCGTCGGGCAGGTTCATGGCGGTGACCGCCAGCGCGGTCACCCCGGCCACGTCGACGAACGCCACATCCGACAGCTCCACGTACGACACGCCCGCATGCCGTCGGGCCAGCTTGGACAGGGCCTGCTCCCACGACGGACGCGTGAGGACGCTGATCTCACCACGGGCACGTATCCCAGGACGACCGCCGGGCAACGGGCTCACCTCCAACGCGGCACTCCCGGGCACCGCCGGGGGCCCGCCCGCCACATGTGGGGCATCCACGCTCGGACTCCTTCACATCAAGCCGCCTGCCGCCGTCCCGGCACGGGCAGAGGAAAAGTCCCGCCCGACGGGGCAGTGTATCCAGACGGCTGAACGCCGGGTTCTGTAAGTGGGAGCCGGCAACGTTCAATCGGCGGCGCTCGGGGACCGCGGATCCCGAAAATGTCGGTGAGAAACAGCACCGTTCCCGGGGTGACTGGACGCTGGCGTCGGCAGCAACCGGCCCCGGGTTTGAGCGTCACGGGTGAGGGGACGCGCGATCGATCGTTTCCTCAGGCAAGTGCTGGCTGATGCCTTCGACGGTGCGGTGCTGGCAGGCCGGGCAAAGCGTATGGTGCCCCGCGGAGGTGACGACGGTTCCCCACTCAGGAGAGATCGACAACGACACCAGCCAGAAACTCCGCCAGGCCCTGGACGCCACCGGAGCTCCCCGCCCCGCATCGTGGTCGATCTGAGCCGGGTCACCTTCATGGACTCCACCGGCATGAACATCTTCATCGCCGCCCACCGCACCCTCACCGAGGCCGGCGGCTGGATACGCCTGGCCGCACCCACCGAAGCCGTGATGCGCACCCTGCAGATCGTCGGCGTCGACGCCGTCATCGACTGCCGCGACACCCTCCGCCAAGCCCTCAGCAACTGACCTATCCCCCATACCGGCCGTGCGCTGCCCGACCGGCTCAACGCTGAGGGTGATCGCTCTTGGGCAGGTAGAGAGGACTGAGCCGGCGCCAGTATCCGTGCACGAGATTTTCGGCCTCCTGCACCGCCCCCTGAGCACATGGCCCGTCCGTCGGCAGACGTTGCTCGGCTTGGGCCACGGTGGATCCCCTCCGGGCCTCCCTCAGCGCCGTCCAGCGCGAGGCACGGCGGGAAACGGCAGCAGCGCGCGGCCTGCCGCTTCGGCCCGCCAAGCACCAACGCGCGAGCAATATCGCGGCCACCACCGACAATGCGCTCGCCGCATAAACCTCATGACCGGCCACTGGCTCCTCCTGCCGGACACCCGCATGGACCGTGCCGGGTTCAGGTGCCCCGGTATCGCATCGGCAACGTCACCGCTGGGCTAAGAAACCCTCACACGCCGTCACCAGGTGGTGGAGGTTTCAGCGGCACGCTCGCCGGCCTGCTCGCCCCCTGCATCCTGCGCCGCCCTCCCCCGACCTCTCCCCCTCCGACGTCCCCCCACCTGACGCGCGCTGACGGCGGCGCGGCGCGGCGGCCCCGGCCGACGCGCAACCGGCTGAGCGCGCCCCGATCCCCGTTGCGGCCGCGCCGCCCATCCCGCCCGTCCCTTACTCCTTCACTCCAGCCAAGGGACATGGGCAGAGCGGCCGCAACGGGGATGTCAGCGGGCCGACCACGGCGAAACCGCGTGGTGACCTGCACGGATGCGAGGACGCTCCTGCGGGGCGCGCAACAGTAGCGGCAACCCTTGACGCAACATACAGCGCAACCGACGGGCGCAACCCCTTGGCGCAACCTCGTGCTGCTGGTCGACCGGGGCGCGCCCGGTCACGCGGCCCGGACGGCTCCGTGGGCGCGGGCCGGCTGCCGCAGCTCGGACCGTGCCGCCGGCACCGAGGGGACGGTCTCCCAGTAGGGGTGCCACCACAGCCGTGCGGCCGTTACACCTCGTTGGGCCGTATCTCCCCCGGGTCGGGCCCCGGGCGCGTACGGCGATTCTCACCCGGGGCCCGCTGACGTCGGTGAGGCGGCCAGCCCACAACGGTCAAGTGCCGTCGATGTGCTCGAGCAGCGTTCGGGCTTCGACGGTGCGGCGGTGGTCTGGGCCGAAGGAGGCCAGGCAGGCATCATGAGCGGCTGCAGCCTGGCGACGGGCATGGGGAGCGCGTCGCAACCCCAACAGGGCCGTAGCGAAGACCAGTTCGACGGCGCCCGTATCTGGATGGCGCTGGTCATCGGGCAGAGCGCGGTACAGCTTGTCGGCCCGCTGCACCTCGGTGAGGGCCTCTTCGTAGCGGGCTTGGCCGTTGAGGCTGCGAGCCAGGCCGAGTCGCAGGACGAGGGACACCCGGTCACGTACGCGATGGGCGGCCAGGGCCTCGCGGGCGAGTGCTTCGGCCTCGTGGTGGCGCCCCTGCGCATTGAGGGCGAAGACCAGCCCATTGCGGGCGGCCGCTGCCAGGAATGACATTTCCGGGCCGGTACCGCGGCCCGCGGCCTCGGCGACGGCCGCACATTCTGCCTCGCACTCGGCGTACTGACCGAGCGAGATCATCTGCTGGGCGCGGTCCGAGCGCAGCTTCATGGTCAGCCAGTGATCGGCTCCAAATATCCTGCTGAAGGCAGGCAGCGCTTCGTCGTAGGTGGCGAGTGCCTCTGCGTTGCGGCCTTGGGCGCCCGTCGCGAGCGCGGCGATGTTCAGCGCCACAGCTGCGTACTCGTCGTCGCGTGGCCGCGATCGCGCCACGGCACGGGCTTCGGCCTCCGCCTCCGCGTAACGCCCCGCTTCGTAAAGGGCTTTGCCCTCCGCCACAGGCGTTCCCGTCATTCGATGCGCGTCGCTTCGGCCACGCCGCCGTAAAAATCTCATGACCGGGAGCATACGAATACTGCGCAGGCTGCTCGGCGACGATGCAGGGAGACGGTCGGCACCCTGGCGTCCTGGAGGTTCACGCGAGCCCGGCCACCGCGGCTGTCTCGCCGACGACGACCAGTGGTGGCTTTGTTCATGAGTTGGGGCTCGTACTTGTTGACGCCGACCACCCAAGGCGCGGGGACATCGGGCTCGCGCAGCGCATCGACCAGCCGGAGCACGGTGCTGCGGCTGACGGACACCCCGAGAACGCGGGCGGTGCGGGTTCCGGCCCGGCCCGCGAGGGCCAGGCCGACCGCGGCCAGCCTGGCGCGCAACCGCTCGGTCCGCTGACCGTACCTTCGTCAAGCCGAGTATCTGCTCGACGAAGGTACGGCGTGCGCAGCCCGAGTCCCCGCAGGTGAACCGGCGGGCCCTCAGGCTCGCTATGGGTCCCGTACCGGTTTCAGTCAGCGGTCAGGCTCGAGATCACGCCGTCGCGCGGCGCTCAGCCGGCAGCCGCTTGGGCTGGGGTGTCTCCAGCCGGACGGCTGGCAGGATCAGATCGCGGACGGGTGGTGCCAGCACCCCCGGCATCTCCAGGACCTGCCACTGGCAGTCAGGCACCAGCTCATCGAGCACTGTGTACATCTGGCGCATTCGGGAACGGTGATGCCGGCGTCAGTGGGACCCGGGTGGTGTGTGGGGTGGGCTTTGGTCACGCCGGGGCAGAAAGCCATGCGTGGGGAGCCGGGAAAGGCCGAGGCCGCCCCGTTTTGTGGTGCCGGTGCCGGGCCGTAGATGCCAGGAGCCACCCGGCGTGCCGCGCGGCGCCGCAAACAGCCGCAGCACCGCACGCAACAGGCGCCGACGGGCGGCTCGTCCCAAGCACCGCGGCATACCAACGATCACCGGAAATGCACCGCACGCAGTACAGATGACAGGACCTGATCATCCGGCCCGCTACCTGACAAACCTGCAGACCAGAACCCCGGCCCACGGCCAGCGCACAGACTCGCCACGGCTACCGAGGCACCAGCGACCGCCTGATCACAGCCACACACCAAACTGATCAGCCCGGGCCAGAACACCCACTCCTGATCAGAAACACTGCTCCTGGACAGCAACGTCGGCCACAGCGCGGGGAGGGCAGCCGGCATCCCCAAGACCTTCCTGCACCGCTACCTGAAGGGATAGCGGTGCAGGGAGCCGGGGTGACCGTCGTATACGCGCTATCGGTCCGTTCCCAGAGTCGTTGGGGCCCGAAGCCACCGTGCTCGCGGATGGCTCGATTCGGCTATGCGTCGCGCCTGTGCAGCAGCAGGCTGCCGACCAGTAGCGCGGCCGCGGTCCACATGGTGAGCACGCCCAGGCCGGCCCATGGGCCGATGGGCAGGTCGTGCAGATGGACGGTGGTTTGGATCGCGAGCCCGGCGGTCATGGGTGAGATCTGCTGGAGGTGGCGCTGCCACTCCGGGTTGTTGACCACCTGGGTGACGACCGGGAAGAGGTAGAGCAGCCCGAGCACGATCCCGATGGCGCTCGCCGCCTCCCGTACCGCCGTCGCCACGCCGAGGCCGATCAGGGCGATCAGGACGAGGTAGAGGACCGAGCCCACGGCCGCCCGCAGGGTCGGGCCGTCGGTCAGGGAGAGCGGGGCATAGTCGTGCGCCTCGGTGAATCCGTTGCCGGGCAGGATGTAGCGGCCGGCGAGGAGGGAGGCCAGGACGGCGGCCGTCCCGGAGGCGAGGACGACCGTGGTGAGGATCGTCGCCTTGGCGGTGAGGACGGTGATCCGGTTCGGCACTGCCATGAGCGTGGTGCGGATCATCCCGGTGCCGTACTCGCCGCTGACGGCCAGCACCGCGAAGACGGCGATGACCGCCTGCCCGACGGTGACGCCGGTCAGGGCGACCTTGACGGCGTCCTGGCCGCACCCCACGTCCGGGCACTTCACGGCCTTGGCTGTGCCGCAGCCGACGGCCACGGTCAGCGCGACGGCGAGCAGGAGCAACCTGCCTGTTTCCCCTGCGGTGCGCAGCTTTGTCCACTCCGCGCGCAGGGCGCGGCCGAAGTCCCCTCGCCACGCGCTGTCAGCCGTGTTCGTGAGGCGTGCACCGCTCGGGAGACTCATACGTCTCTCCCGCGCAGCCGCACCACGGCCAGACCGAAGGCGAGTGCGGCGTATCCGCACAGCACGGCGAGGCCGGCCCAGGGCGCCAGCGGGTAGTAGCCGGTCGACGGCTCGTAGACGCTGAGCACCTGTGTGTACTGCGGCAGGGTCTGCTGGATGGCGAAGCCCGCAGCCGGGGTCACCCGCAGCAGCCACTCCGAGGCGCCCGGGGGCAGTACGCCGGAGGTGGCGAGCAGGAAGGGCAGCACGATCGACGCGATGACCAGGGCGACCGCCGTGCCGCTGCGCCGCAGCAGGGCACCGACGCCGAGAGCGAGCACGGCGGCGGCTGCGCAGAGCAGGCCGGTGCCGATCATGACGCGCACTTCGGTCGCCGACGTGACGGGGAAGACATGGAAGCCTCTGCCGCGCGCGCTGCGTTCCCCGATGGGAAGGGTGATCGCGGCGGCGGCCAGGCCGATGGCGAACGCGAGGCCCCCGGCCACCAGCGCCTTGGCGCCAAGCACCCGGCCCCGCAAGGGAGTTGCCGCCATGGTCGTACGCAGCAGACCACGCCGGTACTCGCCGGTGATGAACACCGTGCCCACGGCGATCACCACGATCAGCCCGGCGAATGTGCCGACGAGGAAGTTCTCGACGGAGAAGCCGACGCCCATGGCGGGCCCGCCGACGACCGGTGCGATGTCGCCGGCCCCGGTCACGGTGAACCCGCCGCCGTCGGTCTGGGTGAAGCCGCCCTTGGTGGTGTTCGTGTAGCTGCCGGAGGTGCCCGCGTCGCCGCCCACCTGTGTGCCGCTCCACGCGCTCTGGGACCAGCCACCGGTGAGGCCGGGACGGCCGAAGGTGCCGGTGGCCACGGCGGGGCTGAAGCCCGTGCCCGCCGCAGTGTCCTGCTTCGCCTGCGGTGACGTGGCGAAGAGCCCGGCCCGCACAGTGCGCGCAAGCCCCGGCAGCTTGGCATGGCCGAGCTTGGTCCAGTGGGAGCCGTCGGTGGAGGTGTAACCGGTGAGGCTGTCGCCGGAGCGGACCAGGCGCAGCCAGCGCGGGGACTTTTGGGTGACCTTGCCGGAAGGGCCTGCCGTGTCGTGTGTGTAGTCGTACTGCATGCGCACGCCGTGGGCGCCGGTGGTCATGACCGCCGCGTAGGGGGATCCCTGGGTGAGGTTTTCCTTCACGATGATCCCTGCCTTCGCCCAGGGCTGGGCGCCCGGGGCCGTCTTGCCGGTCCCGGTGTCGGCCACACCGGTCAGGGACCGCAGGGCAACGGTGAGGGTGCCGTCGCCGGTGAGCGTCCTGTGGACGAAGTAGAAGCTGTCGTTGACGGCCTCGCCGCCGGGGCCCTTCGGATACGAGGCGGGGTCGGCGCCGCGACCGCCGGGGGCGGGGGCGGCCGTGCCGAGCAGGCCGACCACGATCGTCACCAGGAGCGCCCCCGCCAGGGCGAGGACCCAGCCGCGCACCGTACGGAACTTCGTCCACTCGGCGTGCAGCGTCCTGAGGAACCCGCTCCGCTCAGCGCGCCTCGTGGCCGGGGGGCGAGGGGTGAGGGTGGCTGTCATCGCGTGGCCTCCCCCGCCGGGATGCCTCGGTACTCCACCGCGTCCCGGGTGAGCTCCATGTACGCCTCTTCGAGCGTCGCCCGGTGTGCGGACACCTGGGAGAACGGCACCCCGTTCCGGGCGAGCAGGGCCACGATCTCCTCGTCGGGCAGGCCGGTGACGCCGAGGGTGTCGGGGCCGGTGGCGAGAACGGTGGCGCCCGCGCCGTGCAGGACCTGGGCGGCGCGCGGAGGCGCGGAGGTACGCAGGGTGACCCGGCGGCCGGACGCCTCGGCGAGCAGCTCGGACACGCTGGTGTCCGCGACGACCCGGCCGCGGCCGATCACCACGAGATGGTCCGCGGTGTCTTGGAGTTCACTCATCAGGTGACTGGAGACCAGGACGGCGCGGTCCTGCCGGGCCAGCTCCGTCAGGAAGCCGCGCATCCACACGATGCCGTCGGGGTCGAGGCCGTTGAACGGCTCGTCCAGCATGACGATCGGCGGGTCACCGAGCAGTGCTGCCGCGATCCCCAGGCGCTGGCGCATGCCCAGCGAGAAGCCTCCGGCCTTGCGCCGGGCCGCCGTGCCGAGGCCGGCCTGTTCGATGACCTCGTCCACGCGCCGGGGCGGCATGCCCTGTGAGTGGGCCAGCCACAGCAGGTGGTTGCGGGCGGTGCGGCTCGGCTGCAGCGCGGAGGCGTCGAGCAGTGCCCCCAGATGCCGAAGCGGGCGACGCAGGGTGCGGTAGGGCACCCCGCCGACCAGGGCCTTTCCCTGGTCAGCTGCGTCAAGGCCCAGGATCACGCGCATGGTGGTGGACTTGCCCGCGCCGTTCGGGCCGACGAAGCCGGTCACCCGTCCGGGCCGCACGGTGAACGTCATGCCGTCCAGAGCCGGCTGTGGCCCGAAGCGTTTACGCAGACCGATGACCTCGATCGTCGCCTTCGTACTCTCATCGCTCATGGCCCCACCCTGTGACGGAGGGAGTTACAGGGGCCGAACGGCCGCTGTCATCTCGCTGTTAGGCGCCTCGGCTTAGCCTGGCCTGGTACGTGTCCTGGTGCGGTGGCGAGAGGGGAGCATGCGGATGAAATGGGGTCCGCCCCGGCGGCTCGCGGGCCTGACTGTCCGGCTCGGCCTGCGCCGTGGCACTGCCCGCACCCGCTTCACCGCCTTGTACGTGACGCTGTTCCTGCTGTCGGGAACGGCGCTGCTCGCCATCGCGGCCGTGGTGGCGTCCGGCGGATCGCGCTCCAGCCGGACCGCCCCCGATGGGGGCACCGATCAGCCCGCCGCGGCGGCACAGGCCCAGGGCCGCATCGACGATCTGGAGCAGCAGCTGGCCCAGGCGCACGACACCCAGTCCCGGCAGATCCTGCTCGGCTCCGCCATCGCCCTCGGCGTCATGGCGGTGGTCTCGGTCGGCCTCGGCTGGTTCGTCGCCGGCCGGGTGCTGCGCCCGCTGCGCGTGATGACGGCGGCCACCCGCCGGATCACCGCCGACAGCCTGCACGAACGCCTGGCCATCGGCGGCCCGGGCGACGAGGTCAAGGACCTCGCCGACACCATCGACGACCTCCTCGGCCGCCTGGAGGGATCCTTCGACGCCCAGCGCCTCTTCGTCGCCAACGCCTCCCACGAGCTGCGCACCCCGCTCACCACGATGCGGGCCTCCCTGGACGTGGCCCTCGCCAAGCCGGGCCCGGTGCCCGAGGCCACGGCCACGCTGGCCGCCCGGATGCGCGCCGAACTCGACCAGGTGGACCGGCTGCTGGAGAGTTTCCTCGTCCTGGCTCGCACCCGGCACGGCGAGTTCACCGACTCGGCGCGCCTCGCCCTCGGCCAACTCGCGCTGACCGCCCTGACCGGACGGGCCAAGGACATCGCGGTCAAGGGCCTGACCGTGCGTGAAAACCGGATCGATGACTCCGCGTGGGTGCGGGGCAGCCGGACGCTGCTGCGCCGCGCGGTCGACAACGTGGTCGACAACGCGATCACGCACAACGCCCCCGGGGGCTGGATCAGTGTCGCGGTACGGGCCGAAGGAGACGACGCGGGTGCAGTGTCCCTCGTCGTCGAGTCCAGCGGACCGGTCCTCGACCAGCGGCGGGTGGCGGACCTCGCGCAGCCCTTCCGCCGTCTTGGCGCCGACCGGACCGGCACCGGCCAGGGCAGCGGCCTCGGCCTCTCCATCGTCGCGGCCATCACCCAGGCCCACCACGGCACCCTGGACCTGCGCGCCCGCCCCGACGGCGGCCTGCGCGTCACCATCAACCTCCCCCCTGCGGACGGCAGGGCGACGGCGGAAGCCCCCGACACAGAGACGAGCGTGGCGCGTTGAGAGTCCTGGTGGTCGAGGACGCCCGCCCCCTCGCCGAAGTCATTGCCGAGGGACTGCGCGACCAGGGCATGGCCGTGGACGTGGCCCACGACGGGCTCGACGCCGCGGCCAGGCTGGACGTCAACGCGTACGACGTCGTCGTGCTCGACCGCGACCTGCCAGGCATCCACGGCGACACCCTCTGCCAGATGATCACCGAGCGGGACGGCCGCGTGATGGTCCTGATGCTGACCGCCGCCGACTCACCCGGCGACCGCGTCAGCGGCCTGACCCTGGGTGCCGACGACTACCTCGCCAAGCCCTTCCACTTTCCCGAACTCATCCTGCGCATCCGCGCTCTGGCCCGCCGCCGCCCCGCTGCCCGGTCCCGCACCCTGAGCACGGCGGGCATCGAACTCGACCCGATGCGCCGTACCGCCAGCCGCGATGGCCACCGACTCGACCTTTCCGTCAAGGAGTTCGCGGTACTCGAAGCCCTCCTTGACGCGAGCCCCGCCTTCCTCAGCACGGAGAACCTCCTCGAACAGGTCTGGGACGAGCACGCCGACCCGTTCACCAACACCGTCACGGTGACCATCAGCCGCCTGCGCCGCAAACTCGGCGACCCCCCGGTCATCGCCACCACACCCGGCGTGGGGTATCGGGTCATCGACCCAGGCGCCCCACCCGACTGAGCAGCGAGCCGGGGTCGGCGGCCCGCGAGCGGAGGCCGTGCTCAGTGCACCCGACTCCAGAAAGTGTCGATGCGAACTGACACCGGTCAGGTACTTACGTCCTCGGTGGGGAACCGGGAGGAGGCGCTCTACCGGCGGATGGCCGAGATCAGTCCGCCAGGCCGCTCCTCGCGCTGCGGGGGGTGCTGATCGGGCGGTCGTAGGCGGCAGCGCACTCTCGCAGGGTGTGGCTGCCGGCCTCCCAGCCGTGCCCGGCCAGCCAGCCCACCGGGTCGTCGGGCATCTCCGAGACCCACATGGACGCCGCCGATCCCGGCACGGCGTCCGCGCCGAAGCGCTCGGTCACGCCGCGCGAGCCCAGCGTCAGCCCCATCCAACTGCCTGCCGCCGACTGCGCGCTGATTCGGGCCAGCCGCAGCTCCACCGCGTCCTCGGGCAGATGGATCAGCAGTCCTTCGGTGAGCCACACGGTCGGCACCGCCGGGTGGGGCCCTGCGGCGGCCAGCGCGCCCGGCCAGTCCTCACGCAAATCCACCGCGAGGGATTTGCTCACAGCGCGCGACGGCCCGCTGCTGGCGCAGCACCGAAGCCCTGAGCGACGCGAGGCGCCGCACACTGACGTCATGCAGATGTCTGAGCCCTTCGCCACCACCGTTGCCGCAGTAGCCCCTGGCGTGTGGCTTGTGGGTGCTGAATCGAGTATCACCAGGTCGCTAAGCGGGCGTTCGAGGCTTACAACGCGGGTGAAGTGTTACTGGCTCAGAAGCCGTTGCCATACCGATCATGGAGTGTGTCGATCGAACGGGAGTCTCGATCGGGTGATCGCGGGCCCTGCCCGGCATGAGAGCAGGGCCTGGCGGTATACGGGGAGCATTTCCAGGGGAGCGGGCGGCCGCGCGCTGCTACGGTCGGGCGCCATGAGCTGGCTTCCCGATGACTTCGTCCACCCCGTCCTGGTACCGCTGCCGGGCGGTGGCCATCACCTGCGGCCGATCCGGGAGGCGGACACCCCGCTCGACTATCCGGCTGTGATGGGTTCGCGCGAGCGGCTGTGGACCATCTTCGGACCGGCCTGGGGCTGGCCCGCGGCCACCATGACCTACGAGGCCGACCAGGCCGACCTGTTGCGGCACGAGAAGGAGATCGCCGCACACCAGTCCTTCAACTACGCGCTGTTCGACGCGGCGGAGACAGCTCTGCTCGGCTGTGTCTACATCGACCCACCGGAGAGGGCCGGCGCGGACGGCGAGATCTCCTGGTGGGTGGTGGACGAGCTGGTGGGCAGCAAGGTCGAGCAGGCCCTCGATGCGCTGGTGCCGCAGTGGATCGCCGCCGACTGGCCGTTCGAGCAGCCGCGCTTCCTCGGCCGCGAGATCTCCTGGTCGGACTGGCTCGCCCTGCCTGAGCATCCCGACACGTAAGTGGTTGTTGCCCGTACCGATCTCGAAGGCTGTCGATCGAACGGGAGTCTCGATCGGGTGACTGCGGCGGGTCTCCGCGCGTGAAAGCAGGGCCTCCAGGTAGCTCGGGGGTGCGATCCCGTTCCGAGTGGTTCCCGCAGGCCCTGTTGTCTTTGTTGTACGTGCCCGAGCCTGTTGACCTCAACTCGCCCGCCGTGTCGTGCGATTGCCTCGCGCGCGTGTACGGCAACGCGGCCGACCATCCGGACCGGGTGCGCCGGTATAGGTCGGACATGACGGACGCGGAGTGGGCGTCCGTCCGGCCGTTGCTGCCGGTGCCGGTCTGGTTCCAGGGGCGGGGTGGACGGCCCGGGGGTTACTGCCACCGGCAGCTGTTGGACGCGATCCGCTACCTGGTCGCGGGCGGGATCTCGTGGCGGGCGATGCCCGCGGACTTCCCCGCATGGGGCCGGGTCTACGCCTTCTTCCGCCGCTGGCGCGAGCACGGGCTGATCGCCGAGTTCCACGACCGGCTGCACGGGACGGTCCGTGGGCGCGAGGGCCGCGAGTCCGAGCCCACTGCGGGGATCATCGACGCGCAGTCGGTGCGGCCGCCGCGACGGTGCCGGCCGCCTCACGCGGCGACGACGGCGGGAAGAGGGTGCCGGGCCGAAAGCGGCACATCGTGACCGACACCCTCGGCCTGCTCCTGGCCGTCGCGGTCACGGCTGCGAACATCGGCGACCGGGACGCCGCCGGCCGGTGCCGGCCTGCACCGGTGAAGAACAGCGCTCCACACCGGCGGCCGCCTGCAAGCCCTGAGGGCGGGAGGGGAAGACCGGCTCCCTTACCGGTACTCGACTCGCTGGAGGACTTCGAAAGCGCAAGGCCCGGACCAGATGTCCGGGCCTTCGTCGTGCCCGGGATCTTTTTCCCGGCCACTGCTGTCCGGGTCCCGGCCTGCGGCCCTACAGGGTGAAGGAGCCGTGCCCGGACGAGACGCAAGCACCTGAGTCCTGTCACTGTCCCGCCCGCCATGTCGAATTCACGCCGGAGGCCCTACCGATGACCACCCGCCAGACACCCAGGGCAACACCCGTCCCGATCGCCGCTACGCTGAAACACGCCACCCTGGGCCAGGGCCGAGACCCCGCAAAGAGCAGCAGGACCGCCGACCGCGAGGCGCGCACCACCCCCACGCGGACGACACCACGACAGGTGTCCGCTGTCCTTGATTCCTCTGCTCAAGGGGGCAGCATCATGACCCGGGACAACCTGCCCGCGCCCGCCCCTTCGCCCGCTCGGCAGCAGCCCGCTGCCGGTGCCGGCCTGACCGCCGCGATAGTCCAGGGCGCCGCCCAGGGCGCCGCTCGGTCCTTCACGGCCCGCCTGGTGGACAAGTTCCTGGCCAACCCGCCCGACTGGCTCAGAGCCCTGTGGCACATGCTGCCGCGCCCATGGGAGCACTAGCCGCCGGGGCCGGGCGGGGCAGCCCTGCTGCTCATTGTCAGCGATGTCAGGTCTCGGTCACCCGGCGCGCTGGGTTGTCTCCCCGGCCTGAGCGGGTACGGCGGGCAGGGAGACGGTGCAGGAGGCGCAGCGTCGGGCCTGGGCGGGTACGGGGCTGAGGCATTCGGGGCAGTCCCGTTTGGGGGCCTGGACGTCGTGGTGCGGGGCGAGGCGTTCGTGGAGCTTGTTGATCGGGAGCACGACCAGGAAGTACAGGGCGCTGGCGAGGAGGAGGAAGCTGATCGCCGCGTTGATGAAGGCGCCGTAGGGGAACTCGGTGGCGCCTAGGGTGAAGGTCTTGCGGCTCATGTCGCCGGTGGCGCCGGTGGCCAGTCCGACGATTGGTGTCAGGAAGGCGCTGACGAAGCCGTTCACCACGGCGGTGAACGCTGCCCCGATGACGATGCCGACGGCCAGGTCGACCACGTTGCCGCGCAGGATGAAGCTGCGGAAGCCCTTCACCTTCTCACCCCTAAGAGGCTCTTGACGTCGACGGGCGGCACCGAAAGCGCGGTCAGCCCATCCCCTTCGCCTCGGATGCCCTGCCACCCGTCCTCCATGCCGGTTCCGCCGTGCGGCGCGGTGATGTACGTCAAGCACGCCATCGCGGCCTGAGAGGGTGCCTTCTCCACCGCGCGTGACCGGTGAGCGTGGGGGTCAGCCGCTGGCGAGTATCGGGCCGGCCGGGGCAGCGAGTGTCTGGTGAGCGTGGGGGCAGGGCGTGGCAGAAGTGGTTGTGGGAATGCGCATCCGGCGCAGGAGATCACGGGTGGTGCGTTTGCGCAGTGTGCTGCACCAGGTCAGTCCCGGGTGGCGGGATTGTAGGTGTGACAGCGCACGGGTGCCCAGGCCGGTGCTGTGGAAGCGCTCGTCGATGGCGACGGTGGTGATGACGCCCTGGGCGCAGTCAGTGCAGATCTGGTAGCGGATCTGGCCGACGACCTGGCGGGTGTGCACGAGGAGCAGGCATTCGTCGCCCGGGCCGGGGTCGTCCGGGATGTGCGTGGACAGGAAATCGATGGCCCGGTAGGCGAGGACGCGGCGGCGTAGGCGGCCGGTGCGCCGGCCTCGGCGTGAGTGCTTGGCGCCGTCGGGACCGGGCGGCGATGTCTCGGCTGTGGAGGCCTGGCCGATGAGGCTGCTGCTGGTGGGACGCGCATGTTGTCCGTGCATGACGTCTCGGGTGCCCGAACAGCCGACGGCTACCCGTTTCAGCGCGCCGGGCACCCCGCCCGGGCACCCAGCGCCGCGGTGTCCCCCGGAGAGCTACTGCCGGGGGACTCCCGGGTAGTGACGTGCTCAGGTCGAAGGCAACCGGGGCAGGCGTGTGGGGGTGCCCCGGTCCGCTGTCTTTCTCGGTGATCGCCATGTCCTCATCGGCCCGTCCCCATCCGCGGTCCACGCGTTCGTCGGCCGACGAACTAGCGGCGGAGCTGGAGGGGGTGCGGGCGGAGAACAGGCAACTGCAGCAGGCGCTCGCCTCGCATGCCGTCGTCGACCAGGCCGTCGGCGTCCTGACGGTCCTGGGGCAGATTCCCCCGGGCGACGGCTTCACGGTGCTGCGGGAGGTCTCCCAGCACACCAACGTCAAACTGGTCCAGGTCGCTGAAGAGGTCCTCGAGCACGGCCAGGGCGCGGCGCTGCTCGATGTCCTTGTCGGGGAAGTACACGCAGCGCTGGCCCGCCAGGCGGGGGCGGCCGCGTCGTTCTAGATGGGCCGGCGTCCGGTGACGGCTCCGCCGGGGTCGTCCAGGAGGGCGATGCGGGCGGTGATCCGTTTGCCGACCGGCTCGCGCTGCGCCTCGAAGCCCTGGGCGACGGCCATGACGATCTCCAGGCCGTGCTGTCCCACCCGCCCGGCATCCGCGGCCCGGGCCACCGGCAGCACCGGATCGCAGTCCCACACCACCACCTCGACCGCGTCGCCGGCGATGCGCAGATCCATCAGCACCGGTCCCGGCGCGTACTTGCGGGCGTTGGTGACCAGCTCGCTGACCACCAGCTGGGTGAGGTCCATGGCGCGCTGCGAGACGGGCAGGCCGTGCTCGGCCTGGACGCGGGTGAGGAAGTCCGCGGCGAGGTGGCGGGCGTGGGCGATGCACGTGCCGTCGCCTTCCAGGGCCACCGTGGTCTGTATGGCCTGCTCATCCGGGGCCGCGCTGTCCTCACCCACCGGCACTGGTTCCATCGCGGCCCGCCTCTGATACCCCGTTCACACCCCCGCGCGTACCCGCGCATGCGTGGTACACGCTTTACGCCCTCGATGGGAAGGCATTACCCGCACTGTGCAGGGCAGCACTGCAGGTGGAAGGTCTTGGTGTGCCAGTATCACCGACATGGCAGAAGGGCACATGACCGACCCCGAACGAGCTGAGCAGGCACCGCGGCCGGTCGGGCTGTCGGTTCTGTCCACCGCCACTGACGGCGTCCGCGTGCTGACCCTGGCCGGTGAGATCGACCGTGACACCGGCGATCGGCTCAGGCAGGCCCTGAACGTCTCCGACACCGCCCGGCGCCGCATCGTGGTGGACATGCGACAGGTCACCTTCATGGACTCCACCGGCATCAACATCCTCATCGCCGCCTACCAAGCCGTCACCGCGGCAGGCGGCTGGATACGCCTGGCCGGCCCCGCCGGATCAGTGATGCGCACCCTGCAGATCGTCGGCGTTGACGACGTCATCGACTGCCGAGCCGACCTGCGTGAGGCACTCGGACCCTGAAAACCGGGTAGTCAGTGCTGCATCCAGCGCCAGTCCGGCATCGGCGGCATGTGCGGCGTGGGGGGCATGTGCGGCGCCCGGCTCATGGCCCGCTGCCACATTCCCCGGGCCTGCTCCTCGGGGCGCTGCTGTTCTCCGTGCAGCGCATTGAGAATGAGCAGGCCGCCGGTCAGGGCCGGGACGGTCCACTGCAGGAAGCCGAGCTGCCGCTGAGCCTTCTCCGTGTCGACGGGGTGCTCCCGGGCCTTTTCGGTGTCTTCCGGGTCTCTGGAGGACACCAGCTCGATCTTCTTGCCCAGCACCCGGCTGTAGGCGGTGGCGGCCAGGGCGGCTCCGGTCAGAACCGTCTTGGCCACGGTGGAGGCGGCCACTCCCTGCTGGGTGGCAACCCGTGCCGCGTTCGCCCCGAGCAGGCCGCTGCTGCCGACCAGATGAGTTCCGATCGCCGCGGCGTTCACCGGCGCCCACTTCGCCCAGCCGGAGCTGGCGATCCGTGCGGTGCCTGTCTGCGTTCCGCCCTCGGCTCGTGCCGCGCCGTTGACGCCCACTGCGCCCATCAAGGAGCCGCCGAACCATGCGGCCAGTCCAAGGTCGTGCAGGCTGCGCAGGACGGTGTTGCGTTGCGACATCTCGGGGCTTCCCTTCGGTGGACGGCGAGACCAGCAGCGCATGGGCACTGCGTCCGTCCACTGTTGCCCGCCCCGTGACAGGCCGCACCTCGGGTGCTGACGAATGAAGCTGGGCAGCATCCTCGACGGTGGCGGCCCCTCCCTGGATTGTCGGCCGGATGTACAGGGGCGGCCGGGGGCGTAAGACCATGGCCGCGGGGTTACTCGGCCGGGTATGGCAAAGCTGCATCTTCCAGGGCGAAAAGACCACCACCGCAGTGACGGGGTGCTGGCGCCGGAGGAGGTTGGGCCGGGGCCTGAGGTCGAGCGGCGGGCACCGGACACGCCGACCAAGCTGCCCAAAGCATCGTGGGGCAAGGTCCTCAAAGGCACCCTGAAGGAGTTCAAGGACGACGAGCTGACCGACCGCGCCGCGGCCCTGACGTACTACGGGATCCTCTCGCTGTTCCCCGCGCTGCTGGCGCTGGTTTCCCTGCTGGGCCTCGCCGGTAAGTCCGCCACCGACACGGTGCTGAACAACCTCCAGCAGTTCGCCCCCGGCTCGGCCCGCAACATCATCACCGGGGCCGTTCAGCAGTTGCAGGGCAACGCCGGCATCGGCTCGATCATGGCGATCGTCGGCCTGGTGCTGGCGATCTGGTCGGCGTCCGGTTACGTGGCGGCGTTCATCCGCACCTCCAACGCCGTCTACGACATGCCCGAGGGCCGCCCGGTGTGGAAGGTCCTGCCCGTGCGGGTCGGGGTCACCATCGTGCTGATGGTGCTGGCCGTGATCAGCGCGCTGATCGTCGTCTTCACCGGCTCCCTGGCCCGCCAGGCCGGGCAGGCGCTCGGGATCGGGGACACCGCGCTGACGGTGTGGTCGATCGCCAAGTGGCCGGTGCTGGTGCTTTTGGTCACGGTCATGATCGCGATTCTGTACGGGGCGAGCCCCAACGCGAAGGTGAAGGGATTCAGGTGGGTCACGCCGGGCAGCTTCCTGGCCCTGCTGATCTGGATGATCGCCTCCGCCGGGTTCGCGTTCTACGTCGCCAACTTCGCCTCGTACAACAAGACCTACGGCACGATGGCCGGCGTCATCGTCTTCCTGGTCTGGCTGTGGATCACCAACCTGGCCATTCTGCTGGGCCTGGAGTTCGACGCGGAATCCGTACGGCAGCGGGCCATCGCCGGCGGACATCCGCCCGAGGCCGAGCCGTACACCCAGCCGCGCGACACCCGCAAATGGGACGAGGAAGACCGGCGCCGCCTGGACGAGACCTGACCGCGTCGCAGCGCCGCAGCGGCGTCTGGCATGGCCGGTGATCTTCCTACCCGCAGGCTATGAGCTTCCTGGCAGGGATCCGTGAGACAGACCGGAGTCTGACCAAGCGGCTCGCTGCCAGTGCCTCACCCGGCCTTCACCGGACGCTGTCAGCGGTGGAGGAGACGGCAGAGGGAACCAAGCTGTGGTGCGGCGCCGCGATGATGATGGTGTGGCTGGGCGGCTGGCGCGGCCGCAAGGCCGCCGCCGCGGGCCTGGCCGCGGTGGCCGTGGCGCAGCTGGTCTCCAACGGAGTGTGCAAGCAGCTGGCCGGCCGGCCCCGGCCCCCGAAGCAGTGGTTCCCGCACGACGAGGTCGAGGACCGTCCCGACTCCTCCTCCTTCCCCTCCGGGCACACCGCCGCCGCGGTCGCCTTCACCACCGCCATCACCCCCGCCTGGCCGCTGGCCGGTGCCGCGTGCGCGGTGCCGGCCGCCATGGTGGCCATCGAACGCGTGCAAAGCGGCGCCCACTACCCCAGTGACGTCGCCGCCGGCGCCGCCATCGGGCTGGCCAGCGCCTGGCTCACCCGCCGCGCCCCACAGCTGATCCTGCGCCATTGGCCCTAGCGGTTCCTTCGGGGCACTCTCGTGCACACCGTGCGGCCTGCGGACAATGACCGGTCGATGGCCGCGGCCTGCCGGGCGTGGGGATCTGGCACACGGCCAGGCGAAGGCGCGTGCGTCAGCATGCACGGATGACGGTGCAGTCCTGCCTGTTGAGGCAGGTCACCAGTAGTGGCGGCGGCCGGCGACCGCGTGTCCCATGGAACCCATGATCCACAGCACGGCGCCGATGACCGCGAGGATGATCCCGATCGTCCACAGGATCGATATGCCGGTGATGAATCCGACGACCAGCAGGATGATGCCGAGGAGGAGCATGACCGCCTCCGGTGCGAAGTAGTGCTGCTTTCACTGTGGACCCCGGGGATGCGCTGGGGAAGTGCCGGTGTTCACGTATTCCAGGCTCGCAGGCGTGATCGTGGCACCTGCGTGCCATGGGCGGGATCAATACGGCAGCGGCCGCATTTGCGTGACCAGCAGCCCCGGCATGCGGAAGCGGGCCAGCAGGCCGAACAGCTGCGCCTCATCGATGACGGTGCCGTAGAAGACCGTCTTGTCCGCCAGCATCACGGAGTCCAGCTCGGGGAGCGTCTCCGCAGCGTTCTCCGGGACCGGTCCGCGGACCCGGAACTCGTACTGCATGGGCTCCTCCGCTTCAGGCATGCCCCATGGTGATGCCCCGCCCGGACTTCCTGATCGGCGGACGGCTGCGCTCGCTGCTTGCTCCGCGACTCTTCGGGTACAGCGATTAGATGAGCGGGATACCCGCTGCGCGGCAGTTACTGAAAGAGACACGTTCGTGACCCACCCCGGCGGCCCCGGCGATGATGATGCGGCGGGACCGTGTGATGGCCCTGAAGCCGTCGCACGGGCGATCGCTGATGCGGTGGAGAGCCTGACGAGTCTTTGGTCGCTGGCTGCTCAGGGAGCAGCGGTGCGGTTGTCGTTGCATCAGTTGCGGGCGTTGCGTGCCGTGGAGACGGCGCCGGATCTGAATCTCACTGCTTTGGCCGAGCGCCTGGAGGTAGGGCTTCCCACTGCCAGCCGTCTGTGTGATCGGCTGGAGGCGGCAGGCCTGCTGGAACGGGCTTTGCACCCTCACAGTCGCCGGGAGGTGCGGCTGACCGTCACCACGCAGGGCCGGCACGTCCTGGACGATGTGGCAGCGCGGCGCTCACAGGCCCTTGCGGTGGCTCTGGCGGCGATGGAACCCGCTGAGCTGATGCTTCTCAGTAAGGGGATGAGAGCGTTCCTCGCTGGTCAGGATCCTGTACGGCGCAGTGGCTCCTGGCGGGGATCACCACCTGCATGAGGCGAGACGTTCCAGCCCGTTTCGTGGGCCTCCGAGATTGAGGCGTGGTGGCGTTCATGCTTCGGGGCTGGGGTGGTGTGCGGCCTTGATGCCGCGGCCCTTCCAGTCGAGGCAGACGACGGCGGCGTCGGCGGTGAGGTCTTTGCTGCCGAAGTGTGTGATCAGTGCGGAGACCACGGAGCGTGCGGCTTCGTGCGGGGGTGCCAGTCGTGTGGCGCTGAGGGTTTGCCGCAGGGCGCGTTCTCCGAAGAGTCCGCCGTCCGCGGAGCGGGCGCCGTGCACGCCGGTGCTGACCACGATGAGGCGGTCGCCGGGCTCGATCCGGAACGTCTGCTCCTCGTAGGGGGTCTCTTCGAACATGCCGAGCGGGAGCTGGGCTTCCAGTTCGATCTGCTCGATGGTGGAGCCGCGCTGGCGGTAGAGCTGGGGAGATCCGGCGTCGACGGCGTGGACGGTGCCGGTGTCGAGGGCGAAGTGCAGGAGCAGGGTGGAGGCGTAGACCTTGCCGCCGTACTGGGCGTAGATGGCCTGGTCGGCCAGGCATGCCTGGTCGGTGAGGCTGATGCCGGCCCGGCGGGCGTTGCGCAGGGCGCCGACGGCCAGGCTCGTGAGCAAGGAGGCGTCGATGCCTTGGCCCATGCCGTCGGTGACGGTGATCGTGAGGTGGTCGGCGCTGGTGGACCAGTCGAAGTTGTCTCCTCCGATGGCGTAGGCGGGCTCGAGGTGGGCTCCGACGGTGTACTCCTGGCGGGCGCAGCCGCGGCCCGGGAGCAGTTGCCACTGCATCTCGGCGGCGAGGGTGAGACGGCGGGTACGGCGGGCCCGCAGGTACAGGTCGGTGTCGCGGCCGGCGGTGGCGACTTCGTGGGCGAGCGCGGTGGCGAAGTCGCCGAGTCGGAGCACCATGGTGGGGTCTACGGCGTTGGTGGGCATGCGGACGCAGAGCACTCCCAGCCGGTCGCCTCGCACGGTCAGGGGCAGGTGCACCACCTGGGAGGTTGGATCGCGGGTGACCTCGACGACCGGCATCTGGCTGACGAAGGCGCGCCCGGCGGGACCGTCGTGGGCGGGGACGGGTTCGCCGGTGTTGGGCAGGTGGGTGACCGGCTGCAGGACGGCCAGCCCGTAGTCGGCCAGCAGCAGCGTCACTTCCTGGGCTCCGACCCCGTCTGTCAGCAGACGGTGGGCTGTGGCGACCAGGAGGTGGGGCGGAGCGGCGCGCAGCAGGCTTTCTGCGGACGCGGCCGGTTCAGAGGTGTTCATGGCTTCCGCCTCTCCGCTGGTGGTTCCACGCTATCGCGGTTCGCCCCTGCGGTAGATCGATCGAAGTGCACAAAAGGACGGCTGCCGACGGGTCTGCCTGGACGGCTGCCGACGGGTCTGTCTGGTAGCTGTCGATGGGGCGGCAGGCGTCAGGTTCGGCCGCACAGCAGCAGGCAGACGTCGTCGTCGCGTTCGGAGTCGTGGAGCAAGGGTTTCAGTAGAGACTCGGCCGCCGCGTTCAGATCGTTTTCCGCTTCGGCTGTGCTCAGCGCGGCCATGGCCTGGCTGAGCCGGTGGATGCCGGGGTCGATGCCCTGTGCGCGGCGTTCGACCAGCCCGTCGGTGTACAGGGCGAGGGTCGAGCCGGGCGGGAGGACGACGGTGTGGTCCTGGTACTCGCAGGGCAGGGGAACGCCCAGCATGACCCCTGGCTTGTCATCCAGGATCCGGACGCTGCCCGCGGGGTCGCGCACGAGGGCGGGAGGGTGCCCGGCAGCGGCCCACAGGACGGTCGGGTCGCCGGGGCGGAAGCAGGCGATCACGGCGGTCGCGTACAGCTCGTGTTGCTGGTCGCGGACCAGGCGGTGCAGGCGGGTGAGGATGCCGGCCGGGGTGTCGCTTTCGATGGCGTAGGCGCGCAGCGCGGTGCGCAGTTGTCCCATCATGACGGCCGCGCGCAGGCCGTGGCCGGTGACGTCGCCGACGGCGGCAAGCAGGCTGCCGTCGGGCTGGACGAAGGCGTCGTACCAGTCGCCGCCGATGTTGAGGCCGTGTGTGGCGGGCAGGTATCGGGCTGCCAGGCGCACATCGGGGGTGGTGGGCAGCTCGGTGAGCTGGGCGCGTTGGAGGGTTTCGGCTGTGTCCCGGTGCTGTGCGTAGCGGCGGGCGTTGTCCAGGGCGATGCCGGTGCGGCGGGCCAGCTCGATGAGCATGATCGCTTCGTCTGGATCGAATCGGGTGCCGGTGGCGGTGAGGGTGAGTACGCCCAGGAGGTCGCGGCCAAGGAGCGGAACACTCAGCAGGGGATGTTCGCGTTCCAGGACTGAGGGGGGCAGGTCGTCGACGCCGGGCAGGTGGCCGGGGTGGGCTGCGGCGTGCTGAGGCCGGCCGGTGCGGGCGGCGGCCACGGCGGCGGCCGGCCGGTGAGCGTGGTGCGTGGTGGGGTCGTCGTCGAACAGCCAGACATCCACATGGCGGGCGTAGCGGGGGATGAGGAGTTCGGGCAGTCGGCGCAGGATGTCCTCGTGGTGCAGGGATGCGGTGACGGCGTCGCTGGCGTCGGCGAGGAAGGTCAGCAGGCGCCGCGCGTTCTCCGCCTGTGCCCGTGCGGCCTGTTCGGCCGCCAGCAGGTCGCGTTGGCTGCGGTCGGCGGCGTCCAGTTCGGCGTGGAGAGCCAGGACGCCTTGGTTGGTGTGGTGGAGTTCGTCGCGGTGGGAGCAAACCAGTGCTTCTTGTGCGTCCAGGCGGTCAAGGAGCTCGGCGGTGTCTTCGTCTGCGGCCAGAAGCGCCTCGGCGATCTTTGCGGGGTCTGGCTGTGCCGGGGCGGTGGTGTCCGCCTGTGGGGGGTGGGGGCAGGCGATCGAGAGCCGCCAGGTTCGAGGGTCGCGCGGTGCGGGGTGGGCCGGGCGAATGATGGCTTCGATTCGGCCGTGCCCGTCGGTGCTGGTGTCTGTGCGGAGGCTGAGTTCCCAGGTTCCGCCGTGCTTGAGGCACTGGCGTAGTTTCCCGGCGACCGCCGTCAGGAAGCGGGCGCGATCGATCAGGGGCACACCGGCTGCGGTGGTGAGCCGGGCCGCTGCCGTGCGTGCGTGGGCTGCGTCGGTGGTTGTGGTGATCGTCCAGTGGTCAGGGACGGTGTTCATGGGTGCCTGTCCAGCGGTCGGGGGCCGGTACGGCCACGCTGGTGTCATCACGCAGCGGGCGGGCTGCGCTGCCGGCGTCGCGCACGGTGGCCGCGGCCCTCACCGCAGGATCGCGACGAAGGAGTCCGGTGTCCTGTGGCGGCGTCCAGCGGCCGGGTGGGCCGTCGCTGTGCGCGGCCTCGGCCGCCACGCGGACATCTCGCACGCGTGTGGAGTCGTGCACCGGTATGTTCCCCGCTCTGCTCATCCGTGCTCCGCCCGGGGATGGGGCATGGCGGTGGCCCAGGCGGTGATGGTGATGGTGGTGCCCTGGCCGGGGTGGCTGTCGATATGGAAGTCCTGGACCAGGCGTTTGGCCCCGCTCAGGCCCAGCCCCAGGCCGTTGCCGGTGGTGAAGCCGTCGGTCATCGCTTGCTCGATGTCGCGGATGCCGGGGCCGGAGTCGGTGAAGGTCAGGCGCAGCCCGTGCTGCAGCGTGGTCATCTCGAGTTGGCCGCCGCCTCCGTGGATGAGAGTGTTGCGGGCCAGTTCGCTGGCCGCGGTGATCAGCTTGGTCTGCTGCACCAGGGTGAAGCCGCCTTCGGCCGCCATCTGCCGCACCTTTTGCCGCGCCCACGCCAGATCGATGTCCGAGCCGATCGGCAACCTCGTTGTGCCCGTGTCAGAGGAGGTCTGCATGCTGCGCCCTCCGGATAGGCGGCGGGTCGGTGGAGGGGCTGTGGTCGAGCAGGGCCAGAGCCCGCTCGACGTTCAGGGCGGTGACCAGGCCGGGCAGGGCGAGGCCCAGCTCGACCAGTGTGATCGCGACTGCGGGGCGCATGCCGGCCAGGACGGTCCGGGCTGCCATCAACCGGGCGCTGGAAGCGATCTCGGCCAGTACGCGCCCCAGGAACGAGTCGACGATGTCCACGCCGGAGATGTCGATCACGACCCCCGTCACCGGGCTGTGGGCGATACGGGCGGTGATGTCGTACTGGAGCTGCTCGGCCGTGCCGTCGCGCAGCTCCCCCTGAAGGGTGACCAGAAGGGTCTTGCCGAGGACCAGCACAGGCACCCGGGAGGTGTGGCCCTGCCCCAAGCCGGTCACGGCAGGCTCACGGCCGGCGTTCCGGGAGCCACCGCGATGCCCTGCTGGCGCAACGCGTGCGCCAGGGCGTCGGCCAGCGAGGATCGGGTCACCACGGTCCCGAGGTCGATGCCGAGATGGACGATGGTCTGCGCGATCGCAGGCCGGATGCCGGAGACGATGCACTCGGCGCCCATCAGCCGCGCCGCCGCCACCGTCTTCATCAGGTGCTGGGCGACCAGCGAGTCGACCGTGGGCACGCCGGTGATGTCGAGGATGGCGTACCGGGCGCGCTCGGCGACGATCGCGTCCAGCAGGCTCTCCATGACCACCTGGCTGCGCGCGCTGTCCAATGTGCCGATCAGCGGCACGGCGACGATGCCCTCCCAGAGCTTGATGACCGGGGTGGCCACTTCCAGCAGTTGCTGGCGTTGCCGTTCGATGAGCTCCTGGCCCTGGCTGAGCATGGTCTCCATCACCACCAGGCGCAGCGTGCCCATCAGCAAGGTGAGAGCCAGCACGCATTTTTGTGCTTGGTCGTCGTCCGGATCGTCGAACTCTTCCTGGAGAAGCGTTACGGCAGGCCGGCGCAGCTCTGCGACCTCGCCTGCCACCTGCGACGGAGTGGAACCGGTGCGGGCCCGGGAGGCCGCCATCCGGCCCAGTTGCTCGCGCACCGTCTGGAAGCCGGGGGCCGTGATGTCGTCCGGCCGGCCGGAGGTGGCCACCTCGGCAAGGGCCTCGATCACGGCCTTGCACGCCTCCACCACCTCGTCCCGGGACACGGTGAACACGGTGCGGAAGAGGGCTGCGTCGGCCCAGCGCTGGGCGATCTGCTCCTGCCTGAGCTGGAGGAACTCGCTCACCTTGCGCGCTGCCAGCTCCGAGGCCGCGTCGTGCTCCGACACCTGCATCTTCTCCTTGTACAACCCTTGGGCCCGCCGGACGGCCGGCCATCAGGCAATTGTTGTCATATGGCAAACATTAGCGCTGGAGATGCGGCGCAAACAATGGCCGATCGCACGGCAGCGGCCCGGCGGGACGTTTTCACCGGCCGCGCCAGTCCAGGCACATCACCAGGGCGTCGTCATCCGGGGCGGGCTGGCCGCGGTGGCCGGTCAGTTCGCGCAGGATGGCCCTGGGCACCTCGGCCGCCGGCAGCAGCCGGGTCGACTGGATCGCCCGGCTCAGGGCGGCGTCCCCGTAGGCCTCGCCGCGCGGTGAGGCGACGGCGTACACCCCGTCGCTGACGAAGACCAGCCGGTCCCCGGGTTCGACGTGGAAGTCCTGGGCCACGTAGTCGGTCTCCTCGAACATCCCCAGCGGCAGCTGGGCCTCGAAGGTGATCCGCTCCACGGTGCCGCCGCGCAGGCGCAGCAGCTGCGGCGAGCCGGCGTCCACCACCCGGGCGTTCCCGGTGGCCAGGTCGAAGTCGAACATCAAAACCGACAGGTAGCAGCGGCCCTGGTAGTGCGCGAACACGGCCTGGTCGGCCAGGGCGGCCTGGTCGTCGATGGAGATGCCCGCGCGCCGGGCGTTGCGCAGGGCGTTGATGGCCAGGTTGGTCAGCAGGGAGGCCTCTATGCCCTCGCCCATGCCGTTGGTGACGTAGAGCATGAGCCGGTCCGATGTCGCCGACCAGTCGAAGTTGTCGCCGAAGATCGCGTAGGCCGGTTCCAGCTGCGCGCCCAGCTCGTACTCGGGGCTGGCGCAGGAGCGGCCGGGCAGCAGCTGCCACTGCATCTCGGCGGCCAGGGTGAGCCGGTCCTTGCGCCGGGCCTGGAGGTAGAGGTCGGTGTCCCGCTCGGCCACGGTCACCTCGTGCCCCAGCACCTCGGCGATGTCGGCCAGCTCCGCCAGGCAGTCCTCGACCTGGTCGCAGGCCAGCGTCACCGACAGCACCCCCAGACGGTCGCCCCGCACGCTGACGGGCAGGTGGGCCCGCGCAAGAGGACTGCCCGAAGCGGGTTCGACGAAGGGTTCCTGGGCGGCGAACGCCCGGCCGGCCGGGCTGTTGTGGATCGACACCGGTTCCATGGTGTGCGGGAGCACGGACACCGGCTGCAGCACCGTCAGTCCGTAGTCGGCCATGAACAGCTCGACGGTTTCGGCCGTGTACTGCTCGGCGAGAACGCCGCGCACAGCGGTGAGCAATTCGTGGGGAGCCGCTGTACGCAGTGCACGCTCAGCGGCCACATATCTGTTCACGATGGTCGATACACCAATCTATCGCCGGACGGCCACGGACGCCGCCCACATGACGGAGCCGCCCGATCGGCCGTGCCGGTATCCCAAGTCATCTCTGGTCCCAGCGTGCGCCGAGTACGCTGACAGTCTTCCCAGTGCCTGCGAGAGTGTGACCGTGACTGCCTTCCGCCCCCGCCTAGAGCCGAACGAGGTCGCCCGCGTGACTGCCACGGCCGCGGAGCTGCTGGAAGTCCTGTGGGGCCGGGCCTCGACGGCGCCGGCCTCCGCGTCGCAGATGCGCGTGCTGTTCATCCTCGAACACCACGAGCGGATCAACCTGCGCACCCTCGCTTCCCTCCTCGCCTCCACCCCGCCCTCGACCAGCCGGCTGTGCGACCGGCTCCAGGCCGCCGGTCTGATCGAGCGCGACGTCAGCCGGACGGACAGACGCGAGGTGCGCCTGCGCCTCAGCAGCCGGGGCAGGGCCCTCCTTGCGGGTTTGCGGGTCCGCAGGGAAAAGACGCTCCAGGATGTCCTCGACCAGATGTCCCCAGCCGACCGACTCGCACTGATGCACGGGCTGGAGGCGTTCTGCGCGGTGGCGACGGCACAGATACACGACGACGACGCCGAAACCGGCAGCCAGACCGCCTGAACAGCGCGGCACGACGCCGACCTCCGAGAAACCAATCCCTGCCACTCGCGCACGGAGCGGCCTCCGCACACATTGCCGTCCCTTCCCGCGCACGTCTGACACGGCTACTTTGTTGCCTCATGGCCATAGTTGTCAAACGACAACTGTTGATCCGTGTGTGACCCGAACTCGCCTGAGCTGCGACTACCGCCAATCGCCCACCCTCGAAGAGCCACCGGCCCAAACCGACGACCACCACCTCCACAACGCGAAGGCACGAGGGCACAAGGGGCACACCACACACCGCACCATGACGCCTGCCACGCCGTTACACCCACCGCTCCACAGCACCAGAGAGTGAGCAAGCGCGCGAGCCCGCCGCCGCCTCCCACGACACACGGCCGCCCACACGGCAGCCGAACACGACAACGGCGCAGCCCACCAGCGGCCGCTCACATCCCCGGACCAGCCACGCAACAGCCTCCCCAAGAGAGACCCCCCGCAACTCACGGCCTCAAGCAACTAGGGCCTGTTGCCAAAGTCTCGGCATCGCCTGCGGCTGTAGGCCACGGCCACGGCCACGGCCACGGCCACGGCCACGGCCACAGGGAGTGTCTCCGTCTCCTATTGCGGTCTCATGAGGTCCAGGTCCTCGCCCCATGCATCCAGTACCTCGCTGTGTCCGGCCTCTCGGGCCGCCGCCTCGACAAGGGCGAACAGATGCCGCTGCAGGGATGGGTCGCCTGTTGCCGAGATATGGTCCACGGCACGGAGCAACACGTCGGTGTCCCAGCCCGGCAGCGGATGTCGGGCAAGCTCCCACTCCAGGTACTTGTTGTAGGGGCGGGGGCGGCGGTCGATGGCGAAGAGCAGCTCGAGCAGGAACCCGATGCTGTCGGCGGCGTCCAGGCGAGCGGCCAGGGCCTGGCCGTCCCGGTGGTTTTTGATGGAGCGGTAGAGCGAGTTGGCGTAGGCGTCGAGCCAGCCACTGGCGTTTTGGAATGCTTCATCCGCATCCAGGCGTGCCTTGTCGGCGAGGATCCGGGCGATGCCTCCATCGAGCCGGTCGAGCACGACGTGGGCTCGGGCGAGGGCGTAGCGTTCAAAGCCGGGCATTCCGGTTGTGCGGAACTCGGTGAGGGAGATGATGACGAGGTCCAGCTCGGTGGTGCGGTGGCCGGCGAATCGGGTGAGATCGGTCGTGGCGTCGTCGGCCAGGACCACGTACAGATCGTGGTCGGAGTGCCGAGTGATCATGCCGTCGTGGGCTCGGGAGCCTTTGAGGACGAGGCCGACGACGGCTGGGTCGGCGGCGGCGAGTTCGACGAGTGCGTCGTAGGTGAGAGGCTGCTGAGCAGTCATGGCGTAGATCTCCGCTGGAGTGATGACGGGTATGCCTGCTGGGGCGGCCCCTTGTTCGAGAGGCGCCCTGCACCGTCTGCGGCTGCACAGTGCCGCCGCCCGGGAGATCAACGCACATCCGGACCCTACCTCCGGCCGGGCCGTGGGGCAGGGCATTCGGGGAGACTTCAGCACGCCGGCCCCCTTGGTCACAGCCACTCGTTGAGGACTGCGACCAGCACGGTCGCCTCGTATCGGACTGCGAGCTTGTCGTACCTCGTGCCCACAGCCCGGTGACGCTTAAGGCGATTGATCCCACACTCGACAGCATGCCGCTCGCGGTAGTCGGTGTTGTCGAACTTCGGAGGCCGACCGCCCCGGGAGCCGAGCTTGTGGCGGTTGCGGACCCGGTCTGCCGGGACCGGTATGGTCGCTTTGATCCCGCGTCTGCGCAGGTAAGCCCGGTTGCTGCGGGAGTCGTACGCCTTATCGGCCCGCACCCGGTCCGGTCGCCGACGAGGCCGTCCAGGGCCGAGTCGGGGCACCCGGATCGCGTCTAGGACCGGCTCGAATTGCGGGGAATCGCCCCGCTGACCGGCCGTGATCACGATCGACAGCGGCTTCTGTCCCTGCTCGACGGAGAGGTGGATCTTTGTGGTTAGCCCACCCCGGGAGCGTCCGAGACCATGGTCCGCCGGTTCGACGGCGATGCCGCCGGGCGGCTCCTTCTGCAGGTCCCGTTTTTCGACGCCCCGGCGGCGTGCTGGTGAGCCCGGCAGACGGTGGAGTCGACGTTCACCTCCCACGTGATCAGACCCGTCGCGTCGGCCTGGGCTTGGAGTTGGGTAACGATCCGCGTCCACGTACCGTCCCGCTGCCACCGCCGGAACAAGTCGTACACCCGGTCCCAGGGCCCATAACGTTCTGGCACATCACGCCAAGGGGCGCCGGTCCGGGTCCGCCACCGTATGCCGTCTATCAGCTGCCGCCGCGTCCACAGCGGCGGACGGCCCGGCTTGATGCCCTTCGGCAGCCACGGCTCCAGCCGGGCCCACTGATCGTTCGTCAGATCACCACGTCCCACAGGCCGTGATCATTAACGACTAAGATCCACTTTCGCAACAGACCCTAGTCGCCCTGCCCACCGACATCGTCAACACCCGGCGGTTCCTCACCCGCCAGGGGCGGCTGAAAAGGCTAACTGTTGAACTCCCATGTGCCCCAGGCAGCACTGACCAGCGGCGGGCCGGTCCGACTTCGATGGCGACGACATCGCCGAACCGGCGCGGCCGCCGTTGAGCGCGGTCGCAGGCCCGGGAGATGAGGGGCGGGCTGCGCGAGACGTGATGTCCGGCGCTCCGTGGCGGTGCTTCGCCGTCCGGGTACGCGACGTGCAAGCCACCCGTGTCTGGACACCCCTCGGTCACCTGAGCTGGGAGGCGTACTGTGACGCGGAGTTCGGCATCAGCCGCGCGCAGGCGTACCGGCTCCTTGTCGCCCGCGCCTTGGCCGCGATTCACGGTGCCGTCGACGCCGGCACCGAGACGTCTCGCACGCGAGGCACCTGCCCGGCCGCGCTCGACTACGGCCTGTCCCAGCGCGCCCTCATCGCCGTCTCCGGCCGAACTGGCGATGTCGCGAAGCTCTGATCTACCCGCCGATTCGCCACGCTCGCCCACATCGGCCTCCTGGGGGCCGATGAGCCGGCGGTGCGCGCGGTGGTCCGCCAGGCCGTCCGTGACGTCTGCACCGCCCCCTGGCCGGTGGGCGGGGGTTGAGTGTTCGAGTCGTACAACCATCTGAACGGCCGGCCTGTCACACAGCCGGAATCGGGCGGATCCGCCGTCCGTGCTCGCGGAGCTCGGAATGTACAAGAAGGTGGCACATAGGTGCGTCGTCATACAACGCGGGGTCTAGGGCAGCGGCTTCTGACGATGGGGAGCGGACTGGCGATGGCAGCTGCTTTGCTCATCGCTCCTTCGTCAGCAGCCGCGGCCGCGGCCTCAGACGCGGACGGGAAGACCCCACGTCCTGTCTGGTCGTCGGTCCATTCGCCCAAGGCGCAGTCCGGTCCGCGGAACCTCATCAAGCGGCTTGCGGACACGTACGTCAGCAGCACTCACCAGACAGACCATTCGCAGGGAGCATTCCTGCACGTCGGTACGCCGGACAACGGCGCCACGAAGTACCGCAGCTTCCTGCGCTTCGACACCTCCAAACTGACCGGGGCGAAGATCTCCAAGGCGTATCTCCGGGTGTACAACGCGTTCGTCTCTGACTGCAACGCGCAGGCCTGGATGGGCGTGTACCGGGTCACCGAACCCTGGGACCAGAGCACGATCAACTGGTCCAACCAGCCGACTGTGGCAACCCAGGGGGCCGTCGGCACGTGGTTCGGCAAGTTCGGGCACCCAAGCTGTGAGGACCAGCCGAACGACCGTCTGCCGCACCTTTCCGACGGCATCGAGTACATCGACGTCACGGAGATGGTGCAGGACTGGGTCCGACCGGACACGACCACGCCCAACTACGGGATCCGGCTCAGCGCCGCCGAGACCGGCACCTCGGGGTACAAGGACTTCTGCTCCATGAACCCGAAGGCGGCCGGTGCGGACCGGGCCTGTGACCGGGCGTACTTCACACCGACCCTCGAGGTCGAGTTCAACGCGGGCGCCACTCCGCTCATCGCCGGGACCGAGTATGGCCCGCCATATGCGAGCGGCTACCCGGCGGCCGAGGAAGCACTGGAGTTCCTCGACTCGAAGTCCCCCTCGGTGTGGCCGGCGTCGAAGCCGTATCAGCGGTGGCTGCCGGATGCCTACCACGGGGTGAATGACGCGAGCCTGAAGGGCGGGGCGTGGAAGGGCGGCACCTCGCACAAGCTCCGGCCGGGCGGCGTGTACGGAGACCAGGTGCTGGTGACGGGCGATGGTGGCAGTGGCTTCATCGGGGTGATCCCGTACCCGCAGTTGTCGGGCTACCACTGGGCGATCAACGTCAACTCGCCCTGGCCGGACGGAACGGACCAGGTGACGGGCGATCTGCACGGCGTGGAGTTGCTGCCCGACGGCAATGTCGCGGCGGCCTTCGCCAACCGCAAGGGCGGTTACATCGCGCTCTACACCAGGGCTCAGGGCACGGCCACGGGCAGTTGGAGCAACAGCCCCAAGCAGCGAATTCTGCTCGGGCAGGCCCACGAACTGACGTACGACCCCGACGGCGGCTATCTGTGGGCGCTCGGCGGCAAGGAGCTTCGCAGGTACACCTACGTGAACGGCGCGCTCGACACCCGCGCCGGCAACGTGAAGGTGTTCCCCCTCCCCAAGCAGGAGCCGTCGGGCGACGCGTGGGGGCACGACCTCACCCCGGTGTACGGCAACTCCGACCGGCTGTGGGTCGCCGCGAACGGCGGTATCGCCCAGTTCTCCAAGAGCGGGCAGGCCGTGTGCAACCTGGGGACAGCCAGTGGCCGCTGGCCCACCCTGGCCCGGGCGAACGAGATCGAGAACGGGACGAAGCACTGGTGCACGGACTATCCGCACGAGGACAGGATCAACGTGCAGCCGATGGTCAAGAGCATCGGCAACGACCCGGTGACCGGCAAGGTGGCCACCACGTGCGCGGACTCCTGCGAGCTGGCCAACACCCACTACGAGAAAGACGCGAACGGCAATGAGGTGCTGAAGCGGGACTATCACACCTCATGGATCGAGATCGTCGGATCAGACGGCGTCCGGAGCGCGTTCCGGTGGTCTGAGCACAGCAAGCATTACAAGGCCACGTGGGGGGCGCCGGCGTACCGGTGAGGCAAGGGACGGGGATGCCTCGGGAAGGGCCGGTTCCGGTCACGGCCTGTCAGCGCCGAACCCGCGGCATCCCCAGTCCTGTCCAGGAGACCTCTCGCTGGATCTTGGCCAGAAGAAGTAGGCACAGCCGCTGACACTCAACCCGAACGAAACTCGATCCCGCAACAGGGGCTCTGGTCCAATTCGTGTGGCGCGGTCACTGCTCGTGACCAATCGGTCCCAGGGCTTCCGCGATCCGTTGGACTTCGTGGCGCCACTGAGCGGCGTCGGCACTGTCCACCCAGCCGGTCAGCAGTTCCGATCCGTCTTGGAGTACACATCGCAGAGCGAGCACGGCTGACGAGCGGAGAGCCAGCGGAAGCTGCGGCAGAGGTTCTCTGGGTCCGTCATCAGGGTCGATCACAATCCCGCTGCCCGGGATTGTGCTGGCAACGAGAGCCGCGGCGGCCACCGCTTCGGTGCCGGTGCCGCCGTCCACGCGTGCTCCGGAATCCGTGACTCGCTGGAATGCTCGCTCGAGCACTTCGATGACCTTCTGAGAAGTCAGTCCCTCGAGTTCATCGACGAAGTCGGCAGCGAGATCGCTGTCGAATGGGCCTGTTCCCCACGTTCCCATGCACGGCTCCTGGTATCGCTCTCGCGGACGAAGCCAGCATTCCAGCAGACACTACTGAGCTTTTTCAGCGTGGCCACTGATCGGGTGAGGGGATCGGTCCCCACAACGGACAAGGCTCCCGTGCCGTTGGAGGAGGTGTTCTACGTCTCAACCCACCGGCGCGGGAGCCTCGTTGGTTGCCTATCCTGCCGCACTCGACCTGCCTCACG
>NZ_JBEOXI010000043.1:0-43243 GCF_040296465.1 Streptomyces sp. NPDC002130 | reverse complement strand
GGCTCGGGCACGGTCGCGCGCGGCCACCGCGACGAGGCGGTGGCCGGTCGCCCGGGCCGGGGCGATCAGGGAGCGTTCGGTGATCCGCGCGGCCCCCAGCACACCTATGCGCAGTGGTTCCCGGCCCGTCTCGCTCATGCCTGCCGTACCTCCTCGATCGTCACCGGACGGTGCTCGTGCAGCGACAGGGTGCACGCGTCCGCGATCCAGCCCGCCTCCAGGGCGTCCTCGATCGTGCAGGGGGAGGGGCGCGTGCCGGCCACGACCTCGGTGAACGCGGTCAGTTCGGCGCGGTAGGCCTCGGTGAAGCGGTCCATGAAGAAGTCGTGCGGCGTGCCCGCCGGGAAGGTCACCCCGGGCTCGACCGAGCGCAGCGGCAGCTTGTCCTCCAGGCCGACGGCGATGGAGTCCTCGAAGCCGTGGATCTCCATGCGGACGTCGTAACCGCGGGCGTTGTGGCGGGAGTTGGACACGACCGCGATCGTGCCGTCGTCGAGGGTGAGGATCGCGCCGGTGGTGTCGGCGTCACCGGCCTCCTTGATGTACTCGGCGCCCCGGTTGCCGCCGACGGCGTACACCTCCCGCACCTCGCGGCCCGTCACCCAGCGGATGATGTCGAAGTCGTGCACCGAGCAGTCGCGGAAGATGCCCCCGGAGGCGGCGATGTACGCGGCCGGCGGGGGCGCCGGGTCCAGCGTCGTCGAGCGGACCGTGTGCAGCTTGCCGAGCTCACCGCTCTGCACGGCGGCGCGGGCGTTGACGAACCCGGTGTCGAAACGGCGGTTGTAGCCGATCTGGATCGGCACGTCCCGGCCGGCCACGGCCTTGAGCACCTCGACCCCCTCGGCCATGGTCCTGGCGACGGGCTTCTCGCAGAAGACGGGGACACCGGCCTCGACCCCGGCCAGGATCAGCGCCGGATGGGCGTCCGTCGCGGCGGCGACGACGATGCCGTCCACACCGGCGGCCAGCAGCGCCTCCGGCGAGTCCACGACATCGGCCCCGAACCGCTCGGCGGCGGCCTTGGCGGCGTCCGCGAACGGGTCGGTCAGGACGAGGGAGTCGACGGCGTCGAGTCCGGAGAGGGTCTCGGCGTGGAAGGCGCCGATACGGCCGAGGCCGAGGATTCCGATACGCATGGGGTGTTGCTCCTTGTTGCAGGGTGTGGGCACGCCCCTCAGGGGCGCGGGGCTGGGTCGATGTGCGGCTCCGCCGCGTGGGCGCGGCGAGCCACGACGGCGCCGCGCACGACCGAACGACAACGCGCGGCAAATCCTCAGTCGAGTCCCCCCAAGACGTTCTGATCCCAATCGATGACCGACCCCGTGACCACCCCGGACCGGTCCGACAGCAGGAACACGACGAAGTCGGCGATCTCGTCCGGCTGCCCCAGCTTGCCCATCGGCAGCTTCGCGGCGGCCTCCTCGCGCCAGTCGTCCCCCGCCCCGTGGAACGCCTTCTGCGTCGCGTCCTCGCCCTCCGTCGCCGTCCAGCCGATGTTCAGGCCGTTGATCCGGACCCGGTCCCAGCGGTGGGCGTGCGCGGCGTTGCGGGTCAGCCCGATCAGCCCGGCCTTGGCGGCGACGTACGGTGCGAGGAACGGCTGCCCGCCGTGCGCCGACGACGTGATGATGTTGACGATCGTGCCGGGTGCCTCACGCCCCACCATGTCCGCCACCGCCGCCTGCATCGCGAAGAACGGGCCCTTGAGGTTGATCCCGATGTGCTGGTCGAACAGCTCGGGCGTGGTGTCGAGCAGCGTTCCGCGGGAGGTCAGTCCGGCCGAGTTCACGAGGCAGTCGACCCGGCCGTACGCCCGGACGACCTGCGCGACGGAGTCCTTGGCCTGCCCGGCGTCCGACAGGTCGGCCCGGACGTACAGGGCCTTGCCGCCCGCGGCGGTCAGCTCCGCCACCAGGGCCTCGCCCGGCTCGGGGCGCCGGCCGGTGACGGCCACGACCGCCCCTTCGCGGACCGCGGCCCGTGCGATGGCCGCGCCGACCCCCTGGCTGCCGCCGTTGACCAGGACGACCTTGTCGTCGAGAAGTCCCATCGAGTTCCTCAGCTCTCTCGCCGTTCGGCACCGGCCCGCAGCTCCGCCCGGAGCGCTTCCGGCGTCCACTCCTCGCGCAGCGCCCGCCGCATCAGATCCGCCTGCGAGGGCGGGGCCAGCCCGTCGACCGGCGGGTCGCTGTCGAGGTTGGTGGGGAAGGGGTAGCCCTCGGCGCTCGCCGCGATCACCTGGTCCAGCCAGGCCTGGTCGGCGCCCTCGGCCTTGCGCGCGAGAAGCACCGGGTACACCGCATTGGCCACCGCCTCCCGGTCCACCGTCTCCATCGCACGCCCGAACGCGGACGACACCTGCAGCAGGTTGGCCATGCGCCGGATGTCCGCGGAGCGGTTGGTGCCTGCCGCGTGGAAGAGGGCCGGGTTGAAGAACACGGCGTCACCCTTGGCGAGCGGCAGCTGCACCTGGTACGCGTCGAAGTACGCCCGGAACTCCGGGCGCCGCCAGGCGAGATAGCCCGGCTCGTACTTCTGCGAATGCGGCAGGTACATCGTCGGCCCCGACTCCACCGGCATGTCGCAGTGCGCGACCGCGCCCTGCAGCGTCAGCACGGGGGAGAGGCGGTGCACGTGCGCCGGATAGGCGGCGGCGGCCTCGTTCGACAGGAAGCCCAGGTGGTAGTCGCGGTGCACGGTCTGCGCGGCACCGCCCGGGTTGACCACGTTGAGCTGGGAGGTGACCTGGTAGCCGGGGCCCAGCCAGGCGGTGGCCACCAGGGCCAGGGTGTCGTTCGCGTAGTAGTCGGCGAACGCCTCCGGGTCGTGGAGGGCCGCCTTCTCCAGCGCGTTCCACACCCGGTCGTTGGCCCCCGGCGCGGCGAAGTGGTCACCGGCCGCCGCGCCCGAGGCGCGCTGCTCGGCGATCAGCGCCTCGAAGACGTCGGTGGCCCGGTCGACGATCCGAGGGTCGGGAAAGGCGCCGCGGAAGACCACGATGCCGGGCCCGTCGGCGAGCGCCCGCACCAGCTCGGCCTGGACCACCCGGTCGCCTTCCAGAAGCCCGCAGTCGTAGACCGGGACGTTGCGCTCGACCGCGGAGGCGTGCGGATAGTCGACGGGGTCGGTCGCCTGCTCGACCAGCGCGCGGAACGCGTCGAGATCGCAGTCCTGCTCGGACAGCCAGGCACGGTGGTGGACGGAAGTGAAGGACATCGTCGTCCCTTCGGGGTCACGGAGCGACGCAGCCCTGTCATTCTTGTCAGTACAAACCCCTCGAACAACCAGCAGTGAGCCATCAAAAACCCCTCAAGGAGCCGGCGCATGGGACACCCGTTCCCGATCCGGGAGATCGCCCGTCAGGCGGGCCTGAGCGAGGCGACCGTCGACCGGGTGCTGAACGGCAGGGGCGGGGTGCGCGAAAGCACCGCACGGGAGGTCCGCCAGGCCATCGCCGATCTCGACCGGCAGCGCACCCAGGTGCGGCTCGTCGGCCGGACGTTCATGGTCGACATCGTGATGCAGGCGCCCGAGCGGTTCACCACGGCGATCCGCGCCGCCCTGGAGGCCGAGCTGCCGTCCCTGCGTCCGGCGGTGCTGCGCTCCCGCTTCCACTTCCGCGAGACCGGACCGGCCGCGGAGCTGGTGCGGACCCTGGACCGGATCGCCCGGCGCGGCTCTCAGGGCGTGATCCTCAAAGCCCCGGACGTCCCCGAGGTCACCGCCGCGGTCGGCCGGCTCGAAGCCGCCGGCGTCCCCGTCGTGACGCTGGTGACCGACCTGCCGGCCAGCGCCCGCCTCGCCTACGTCGGCATAGACGACCGGGCGGCCGGCGCGACGGCCGCCTACCTGATGGGCCAGTGGCTGGGGGAGCGCCCGGGCAACATCCTCACCAGCCTCAGCAGCGGCTTCTTCCGCAACGAGGAAGAGCGCGAGATGGGCTTCCGCAGCGCCATGCGCGCCCGGCACCCGGAGCGCACCCTGGTCGAGATCGCCGAGGGCCAGGGTCTGGACACCACCCAGTACGACCTCGTCCGGGCCGCACTGGAACGCGACCCGGACATCCGCGCGGTGTACTCGATCGGCGGCGGCAACATCGCCACGCTGCGGGCCTTCGACGACCTCGGCCGCGACTGCGCGGTGTTCGTCGCGCACGACCTCGACCACGACAACACGCGCCTGCTGCGCGAGCACCGCCTGTCCGCCGTGCTCCACCACGACCTCCGTCAGGACGTGCGCGAGGCCTGCCACACCGTCATGCGGGCCCACGACGCGCTGCCGCCGGCGGGACCGACCCTGCCCTCGGCGATCCAGGTGGTGACGCCGTACAACATGCCACCGCAGGCGGCCGTGTGATCCGTGGGCGGCGCCGGGCGTGGGTACGAGGGGAGACCCGGCCCCGCCCCTACCGTCGTGCCCATGTGGACCTCGCGCCCGGACGGCGGCCCCGAGCGGTTGGTGACCCTGGTCGACGGCGTGTTCGCCATCGCCATCACCCTGCTCGTCCTGGACCTCTCCGTGCCCCGGGAGCTCGATCCCGCCGCGTACCGCAGGGCCCTGGGCGAGCTGCTCCCGGACCTCGGGGCCTACGCGCTGAGCGTCGCGGTGCTGGGCAGCTTCTGGCGCGACCACCGGCGGATCTTCCAGGACGTCCGGGCGATCGACGGCCAGGTGATCGGCATCTCGATGGTCGGCCTCGGCGTCGCGGCCCTCGTGCCCTTCCCGACCCGCCTGCTCGCCGAGTACGGGGCTCAGCCGGTGTCGGTCGCCGTGTACTCGGGCGCCGTCGCGGCGCTGGGTGCCTGCCATCTGGGGGTTGCCGCCGTGCTGGCGAAGCGTCCCTGGCTGCGCCACGACACGCCCTCCGAGGCGGCGACCAGGCTCTACCTGCTCGACGGTGCCACGTCGGTGGTGGTCTTCCTCGCCAGCGTGCCCCTGGCCCTGGTGGCGGGCCCGAGGATCATGTGGCTGTGGCTCGTCCTCGTCCCGGTCAAGGTCTACCTGGGCCGACGGCGGCAGAGCCCGGGAGTCAGTCCCGCCCCGTGACCTCCGCCCAGCTCCCGCTCTGCGCCGACCGCGCCATGGCGTCCAGCGCGGCCGCACTGTGCACGGCATCCGTGAGCGTCGCCCCGTACGGGGTGCCCTCGGCGACCGACCGCAGGAAGCGGTACGCCTCGACGACCTTCAGGTCGTCGTACCCCATGGCGTTCGCCGCGCCCGGCTGGAACGCGGCGAACTCCCCGTCGCCCGGGCCGGCGTACACCGTGGTGACGAACTGGTCCTGGTACGTCGTACCGCGGCTGACCCCCAGCTCGTTCATGCGGCGGAAGTCCCAGAACACCGCGCCCTTCGTGCCGTGCACCTCGAAGCCGTAGTTGTTCTGCTCGCCGACCGACACCCGGCAGGCCTCCAGGACACCGCGCGCCCCGGAGGCGAAGCGCAGCAGACAACTGACGTAGTCCTCGTTCTCGACCGGGCCGACTTCACCGCCGGAGGCGCGGCTGTGGCCGGCCGTGGCGCCGGACGGGCGGGCCCGCTCCGGGAGGAAGATCGCCGTGTCGGCCGTCAGGGACGCGATGTCGCCGAGCAGATGACGGGCCAGGTCCACGCCGTGCGAGGCCAGGTCGCCCAGCACCCCGCTGCCGCCCCGCTCCCGCTCGTAACGCCACGTCAGCGCGCCCTCCGGGTGCGCCGCATAGTCGCTGAGAAGCCGGATGCGCACGTGCGTGACCGCGCCGATCTCCCCGGCGGCGATCAGCTCGCGGGCCGTTTCGACGGCGGGCGCGTTGCGGTAGTTGAAGCCCACCGTGCCCTGCACACCGGCCTCGGCGACCGCGTCCGCGACCGCGCCGGCGTCCTCGACGGTCAGACCCACGGGCTTCTCGATCCAGATGTGCTTGCCCGCCTCGGCCATGGCGACGCCGATCGCGCGGTGCAGGAAGTTCGGCGCGGTGATGCTGACCGCCCGCACCCGGGGGTCGGCGGCCACCTCGCGCCAGTCCCGGGTCGTCGAGGCGAACCCGAACTGCGCGGCGGCCTCCTCCGCCCGGCCCGGCACCTCCTCCGCGACCGTGACCAGCTCCGGGACGAGGGGCAGCTGCGGATAGTGGTGCCGCACGCGCGCGTAGGCCTGAGTGTGAACCCGCCCCATCCAGCCGAATCCGATGACGGCGACGCCGAGCGTGTCCACCATGAGAGCCCCTCTTTGGACCGTTCCAGAACCTGTCCAGGCCACCCTGAGCGGGGTTCGCCGACGCTGTCAACCCTTTGACAAGCCGCGCCGCCTCATGGAACGGTCCATCCCATGAGACCGCCGACGATCCGGGACGTGGCCGAGCGGGCCGGTGTCTCCAAGTCGCTGGTCTCCCTCGCGCTGCGCGGCTCGGACCAGGTCCGCCCCGAGAAGCGGGACGCCGTGCTCCGGGCCGCCCGGGAGCTCGGCTACCGGCCCAACGCCGCCGCCCGCAGCCTCAGCGAACAGCGCACGCGCACCGTCGGTGTCCTCCTCAACGACCTGCGCAACCCCTGGTTCGTGGATCTCCTCGACGGCCTCAACTCCCTGCTGCACGCCAACGGCCTGCGCATGCTGCTGGCCGACGCCCGTCTCAACCGACGTACCGGCCAGGACCCGGCCGACCCACTGCTGGACCTGCGCGTGGACGGCCTGGTGGTGGTGGGCACGCTGCCCGACCCGGCGGCCCTCGGCGACGTGGCCGGCCGGATCCCGGTCGTCATGGCCGGCTCCCGCGAACCGGCGCCGCCGGGCGTGGACGTCGTGGCGGGAGACGACGAGCGGGGCGCCCGGCTGGTCACCGAGCACCTGATCGGCCTCGGGCACCACGGCATCGCGCACATCGCGGGATACGGCGCGGTCGGCGAGCTGCGGCGCCGGAGTTTCGAGGCGACGATGCGCCGGCACGGCCTGGCGGACCAGGCGGTGGTGGAGCCGAGCGACATGACCGAGGAGGGCGGCTACCGCACGACCGTCCGGCTGCTCAGCCGCCCCGACCGGCCCACCGCCGTCTTCGCCGTCAACGACATCGCCGCCATCGGCGCGCTCTCGGCGGCCGAGGAGCTGGGCCTGCGCGTCCCGCACGACCTGTCCGTGGTCGGCTACGACAACACGAGCATCGCCCGCCTGCGCCACGTGTGGCTCACGACGGTCGACAACACGAGCCACGACATCGGCCGCCGCGCGGCCCGCTGCCTCCTGGAGCGCTTCGAGGGCGTGGGCGGCCCGGGCCGGGTCCAACTCGCCACGCCCACCCTGGAGATCCGGGGAACGACGGCGCCGGTGCGCTGATCGCGCACCTGCCGTCAGAGGTTGATCGCGTACGCCTTGCGCAGGGTCTCGTGCACCGTCCACGTCGTACGGTCGCCCTCGCGCAGTACGGCCATGTCGCCCGGCCCGACCGTGAGCGTGGGCCCGCCCTCGACCTCGATCGTCGCCGACCCGCTGATCACGACGAACAGTTCGTCGGCCTCGGTGTCGGTGACCACGCCGGGCGTGATCTGCCAGACGCCCCGCACCTGACGGCCGTCCTCCGACTCCCAGACCACCTTCCCGGTCACCTCGGGCGTCCCGGAGACGATCTGCTCGGGCGCGAGCGGCTCGGGTTTGAGCTCGGCGTCGGGGATGTGCAGTACGAAGCTGTGCGTCATGCGGCGACCCTAGCCCTGGTCGGCGGGGGAACGGCCTCGACAGAATGTGGGGTGCCGGCCGGGCCGGGCGGACACTTCGTCGCTCCGGCTCGCGCCGGGCCTTGCCGCTGGACACCGAGCGGTACCCGCCAGGTCCCGGCTGTCCGTCTCAACCCCTATGCCCTGGTCGGGAGTTCCCGCCGATTCGCGTATTGTTTGCGGCATATGCCCCGTCGTTGCGATGGCCGGGGCGTGCGAGCGTGCGGCCGAAGGGGGAGCAGGACGTGGAAGAGGCGCGGCAACGATCCGCCCGGCGAGCCGAACTGACCGGAGGCGTGGTCACATCCCTCCTGGTCGTCGCGGCCTTCGCGGGCCTTGCCAGCAAAGCGGGACTCCCCTGGTGGGCCGTTCTCGCCGTGGCTGTCTCGACGGTGGGTCTCGCGGGGTGGACCCGGCGCCCGGACCGGCCGGCGACGCGGGCCGGGGACCGCATCGGTGGGCGAGGTGGGGAACGAGTCAATGAGCGGGTCGGGGAACGGGTCGGAGAACAGGTCGGTGAGCGGGTCGGGGAACGGGTCCCCATGCGGTAGGGTTGACCTGCGTGATCACGCGGTTTCACCCGCGCGAGACGCATCGGGACGTGGCGCAGCTTGGTAGCGCACTTGACTGGGGGTCAAGGGGTCGCAGGTTCAAATCCTGTCGTCCCGACTCGTATGAGTCGCAAATCAGGGCTGTTTTCGGAGGCATCCGAAAGCAGCCCTTGATCATTTCCATGTGTGTGCGTTTGCGTTCGCGTCGGCTGGAAAGTGGCTCTGTAGTCACCGGACGCGGCAATCCGGTGGATGGTGACCGAAAGCCGGAAAGAGGAGGTCCGATGTCCTCGAAGCGACGTCGCAAGAAGAAGGCCCGCCGCAAGAACGGCGCGAACCACGGCAGCCGTCCGCAGTCCTGAGAGGGCCTGCGGGCGCACCGACGCAAACGGGTGGGTGGCAGATGCCACCCACCCGTTTGCGTTCGCAGGCGCCTCACGGCCTCGGCCGTCCCGTGCTGGTCAGATCAAATCGGATCAGATCAGCTGCGCCTCCGGCACCCCGTTCCTGCGGACCCACTCCGCGCGGTGTTCGGCGGCCAGGGCCATGCCGCGGCGGCGGGCCTCGGCCGGGACCGGGAGCCGGCACAGGGCGTCGAGCGCGCTCAGCATCGTCTGCGCGAAGTGCTGCCCGAGGGCGGTGAGGCGGCCGGAGGCCAGCAGCACCTCCGTGGCCTCCCGGGCGCCCGTCCGCCAGCGGGCGAACTGGGCCTCGGCCAAGGCGAGTTCCCGGGGATCCTGCTCCACGTCACGGCGCCGGTTCCAGAAGTCCGCCACGCCCAGGTGTGCGTACGCCCCGTGGAAGAGGCCGAGCAGGGGGCGCGGATCGGGGCGCCAGGGCGCGTAGTAGAGCTCCTCGCCGTCCGGCTCGAAGAGGTCGAACAGGTGCAGCACCGCGGCGAACTTGCCGTGCTGCATCTCGTGGGCCATGGACAGCGCCAGACCCCGCGCGGAGCGCGGCCGGGACAGTGCCATGGCGCCGAACGCCTCAGCGCTGCTGCCGCTGAAGCTGCCCGGGCGGTCGACCGGGACCAACGTGCGCGGACCGGCGGCGAGTTCGGCGTACGTCCCTGGGTGGTGGTCCCGCAGCAGACGGCCGGCCTCCCGCGCCGTGGCCTCCCACCAGCGCAGGTCGCCCGCGGTCAGCCCCAGCGGCCGTTCCGGGACGCCGGGGAAGCGCAGCGGGTCGGCGTCGTCCAGGAGCAGCGGCGTGCCGGCGTCCGGCACCACGAGCCGGTGCGCCGCCCGCCACCGGCCCGACGGCCCGGACGGGACCCGCGGCACCTCGACCGGACCGGGCGGGGAACCGCGCCCCGCCACCCCGATCCGGGCCGCGCCCCCGGCGTCCACCACCACCTCGGCCAGGTCACCGGGCCGGGCGCCCGGGAAGCGTGCCCCGCCGAGCGAGGGCAGGAACACCTGGTCCGTCGTCATCGGCCACCGCACCCGTCCGGGCACGCCCGCGCGGACCGCGGCGGCCGCGGCCAGGGCACTGAACCAGTGGACCGGTGGCGCGCACGCCACGCCGGTCCCGCCCTCGACGAACCGGTCCAGCCGGGCCAGCAGGCCCGTCAGCGCGGTACCCGCCGAGGGATGGGACAGGACCGCGGCCACGGCCTCGGGATCGGCCCGATGGGCGGCCGCGAGCAGATCCCACGCCCGCCCGGCCGCGTCGGCCACGTCCCCGCCGGCCGCACCGGCGGCCCGCGTCACCGCCAGTGCGCAGGCCAGCCGGCGGCTGTACTCGGCACGGGCCAGCAGACGCAGGGCGTCGGCCCCGCCGCCGCCCGTCGCGAGCGCGGTGAACAGCCTGCCGGGCACACGAAGCGGCACGGGCCCCCTCATGCCGCTTCCGCCGCGGCGGTGCGCAGCCGGTCCAGGTCCGCGGCCAGCCGCCCCCTGACCCGCGTGATCAGAGCGGCCAGGTCCGCGCAGTAGACACTGGGGTTCGCGAACCCGGTGGCCGCACGGTAGCGGTGGGCGTAGTGACCGCCCCCGCACACCCGCCGCAGCCGGCAGCCACGGCACTGCGCGGACAGGCCGTCGACACCCCACTGCCGGGCCGCGACGCCCGGATGCCGCAGCAGCGCGTCGAAGGAGTCGCGCCGTACGTGCAGGCCCGTCCGGGTGGCGCCGTGGTACGCGGTGCGCAGCGTGTCGTCCTGGGCGAGCGAACCGTCCGTCTCCACCACCGCGTACCGCACCGGTGCCACGCCCAGCGCCTCCGTCTCCGGGGCCCCGCCGAGCAGCAGCGCCATCATGTCCTCGAGCAGCCGCACCCGGGTCTCCCGCCGTCCGGCCCCGTACCACCGCTCGAACACCCGCCACAGCCAGTCCGCGTACGGCGTGCCCGGGCGCAGCCCGGGCGGAGGAGTGTGCCAATTGCCCTGCGGCAGCAGGAAGTCCACGGCGGGCGGGCGGTACGTCAGCAGGTGCTCGTAGCAGCGCACCGGGTCGTTGCGCAGATCGATGGTGCACAACAGGCCCGCGAACAGTTCACGATGGGGCCCGTCGGCCAGCCGGCGCACCGCGGCGGCGACCCGGTCGTGGCTGCCGCGCCCGTCCGCGCCGCGGCGGTGCCGGTCGTGCGCCGCGCGGTCCCCGTCCAGGCTGACCGAGACGCGGATGCCGTGTTCGGCGCACAGGTCGAGCCAGCGCTCGGTCAGCCGTACACCGTTGGTCTGCAGCGCGAGGTGCAGCCGTACGCCGGGACCGGCCGCGGCACGCAGGACCGAGGCGGCGCGCCCCACAGCGGCCTCCCCCGCCAGCAACGGCTCACCCCCGTGCAGCACCACACCGGCCTCGCGCACGCCGTGCGCCGCGAGGTGCTCGGCGATGCGCCCGGCCGTGCGGTCCACCGTGTCCGGCGCCATGGTGCGCGGCTGCTCACGCCAACTCCGGTCCTGCGCACGGTACATGTAGCAGTACTGGCAGGCCAGGTCGCAGCGGCTGTGCACCTTCAGGACGAAAGAGTGGAACGGCGCGGGCACCCAGCCGGCCGCCTGTCTGGCCACGACGTCGGCCGCGACCGGCCACGGCGGCTCCGCATGGCGCAGCCGATTCATACGCACCCCCCGGTTCGCATGCCGACCGGCCCGTGCCCGCCCGGCCGGTCCACGCCATTGGGGTCAGTATTCGGGGCCGGTGACAGACCGTCAACATCGAGAATCCGTCGTCCGGGCCGCCACCGCCCGAAAGTCGCCGTTTTCCCGCGGCACCCCGTGGGGACGTCAACACTGGACACCGAGTCCCGGGACACGCAGGCGCCGGGCGTGGAGTGCCGCCACGACGGCGGTCCGTCGGGCACCGCGGAGGATGGGCCATGGCAGAGCTCGAGGAAGCGGGTGCCGAGCGGGACGAGGGCGCACTGGAGTCCGTCGTGCTGGACCTCACCGGCGTGCCGCTCGACGACCTCGCCGCGCTGCCGCCCTCCGCGCTGGGCGAGACCCTGCGCCGGCTGCGCACCGGCGGCGACCCGGACGAACCCTTCGTCACCGGCCACAACGAGAGCCAATGACCGGCCCCCGCGCCGACGCGGCCCTCACGCGAAACCGTCTGATCAGGGGCAACCCGTCCTATACTGACCGTCCCTGACTGTCGTGCCCCACCGTCCAGCACCTGCCGTCCGAAGCGGAGTGGCCATGCCCGACATCCACGCAGCCGACCGCTCGGGACGGTTCGCCCTCTTCTGCTCCACCGCGGAGAACCTCGGCGTCAGCACGACGGTGCACAACGTCGCGGACCTGCTGGCGGCCGGCAACCGCAGCGTCCTGATCGTGGACGGCCGGGCGACCGGCATGCCGGGCGGTGCCCCGCTGCCTGAGCCCGAACCCGGGCGCATCCACTCCGCCGCCCGCCCGGACGCCGCGTCCCTCCTCGCCCTCACCTCGGACCCCAGGGCCCTCGCCTACGACCACGTCCTCGTCGAAGCTCCGCTGCCCGACGCGACCGGTGCACCGGCCGAGGGCAGACTCGGCTCCCTGGCCGACTCCCTCGTGCTCTGCTTCGCCATGACCGCCTGGTCCATCGACGGCGCCGCCGCCCTGGCCGAGCAGATCAGCGGCGGCCGGTCCGACCGGCCCGTGCGGCTGCTGGCCCTGGGTTTGAAGAGCAACGTCGAGTCGCACGACCGGCTGCGCGGCGCGCGCGAACGGGTGCGCCGCAAGTTCGGCCCCCTCTCGCGGGCCTCCCGCACCTCCGAGGTCGCCTTCCTGGAGATCCCGTACCACCCGCTCTACCTCGACACCCGGCAACTCGCCGTCGAGAGCGAGCCGGAGGGCTCCGTGACCGGGCTGCGCCCCTACTACGAGCGGCTCGCCGACTGGCTCCGCAACCGGCGTCCGCTGCCGCTGAGCCGGGTCACCCTCGTCCACTCCCAGCGCCACGCGCCCTGGGCGGCCTGGCTGGAGGACCAGTTCCGGCGCGGCGGCATCCGCACCGAACTGCGCGCCCTGGACGCCTACTCCGGTGACCGGCCGGCCCCGGGCACCGCGCTGCTCTTCCTCTCCCCGGCGGACATGGACCACGCCGGCCTCGCCCAGCTCGCCGCGCTGTCCCACCCCGACGTCCGGATCGTCCTGGCCGACGAGCCCTTCCCCGACCCGGGCGCCGCCCACCACGAGCGCATCGACCTGCGCGGCACCGACGAGGACGAGGCCGTGCGGCGGCTGTACGCCGGGCTCGGCCTCGGCGCGCCGCCCCCGACGGACGGCACGCCCGGCGCCCGCTTCCCCCGGCTGCCCGCCGTCACCAACGTGGCCCCCCGCTACAGCGGCTTCGTCGGCCGGGACGACGTCCTCGGCGGTCTCCTGGAGGAACTGCACGCGGCGGGCCGGGACCACACCCCGCTGGTCGTGCACGCCGCGAGCGGCTGGGGCAAGAGCGAGATCGTCCGGGAACTGTGCCACCGCTTCGGCTCCGCCTACGACGTCGTGTGGTGGGTGCGCTCCTGGGAGATCCCACGCGCCCGCCGGGGCCTGACCCGGCTCGCCGGCCGGCTCGACCTGGTCACGACCGGCGACGGCGCCTCCCCGGCCCTGTTCGAGCACCTCTCCCGCACCGACACACAGAGCTGGCTGCTCGTCTACGACGGAGCCGACTCACCCGACGGACTGCAGGAGTTGCTGCCCACCCCGCACTCCCGCGGGCACGTGCTGATCACCAGCCGCAGCGCCCCGGCCACGCCCGGCATGGCGGCCTTCTCCCTGCCGCCCATGTCACCGGGCGAATGCCGGGCCGCCCTCGGCGAACGGCTCGCGGAGATCGACGAGGAGCAGGCCCAGCGGGTCGGCCAGGTCCTGGGCTTCGTCCCGCTCGCCCTGCGCATCGCCGCCCTCTGCCTCGCCGAACGCGCCGCGGCCCACCGGCGCGACGACAGCATGGGCGACCGGGCCGCGGCCAGGGCCGCCGTCGCGTACCTCCTCGCCGAGTACCGCACCGCCCAGCAGGCCCTGCTCGAACAGGAGGGCACCGCCCCGCCGGTGTCGGTCATGGTGCGGGTCGCGCGGCAGACCGTGCTGCACACCCCGGGCGCCGCCGCCTGGCGCGCCGAGAGCCGTACGAGCGACGCCCTGGGCTGGCTGCTGAACGCCGCCTCCCTGCTCACCGGCCGGGGCATGGGCCTGGAGCTGCTGCGCTCGCGGCGCATCCTCTCGGAACTCGCCCGCGACGACAGCGCGGAGGGTGCGCCGGTCCGGATTCCCGCCGACACGCGGATGCCCGACGAACACATGGTGAGCGTCGCCCTGTGGGCCCTGTCCCGGGTCGGGCTCCTGGAGGTCGACTTCGACCGGCCCGACCAGCCCCTCGGCCAGCACCACGCCGTACGGGACGCCCTGCGCGCCGGCATGGAACCGGCCGAGCGCGCCCACATCGAGCAGGTGCTGCGCGGCACCCTCGCCGAGTACACCCCGGACGAGAACCGCGGCCTGAGCGCCGACTGGGCCCGGGAGGTGTACTCCCTGCGCCTGTGGGAGGACCACCGCCCCCGTGTCCGGCGCTCCCTGCTGCGCCATCTCAACGCCCTCAGCCAGCGCGGCGAGACCGCAGACCTCGCCCGCCTGCTCGACATCTCCGAGCGCGCGCAGGCCTCCTGGGCCCCGGTGGACGACGACGACCCGTCACCGGAGTACCTGCGCCTGCTCAACCTCACCGCCCGCGCCCACCGCCTCACCGGTGCCTACGAACCGGCCCGCCGGCTGTCCGAGCAGGCCCTGCGCGGCCACCGCCGGCTGCTCGGCCCCCTGCATCCGAGAACCCTGCTGTCCGCCGACTCCTACGGCGCCAACCTGCGCTCCCTCGGCAGGTTCTCCGACGCGCTGTTCCAGGCCCGGCCGGTCCTGGAGGGCCTGACGCTGCTGCTCGGGCCGCAGCACGCCGCGACCGTGCAGGCCGAGCACAACCTGGCCTTCACGGAGGCCCTGAGCGGACGGGCCCCCGACGCCCTGGCCCGGCTCCTCGCCCGGTTCCGCTACCGCCAGTCCGTCGGCGGCGAGGACGACCCGGCCGTCTGGCGGTCCGCCGACCTGCTCGCCTGGGTCTACCGGACCCTGGGCCGCGACGCGGAGTCCCAGGACCTGCTGCGGCAGTGGCTGCACCGGCACGGCGACATCGCCACCGGCACCCGGCTGAACATCGAACTCGGCCTGGCCGTCAGCGAACGGCGCATCACCTACAACTCCGCCCGCCCCCACGAGCGGGTCTACGGCTACGAGAAGGCCCTCGAAAGGGACCGGCGGGTGCTCGCCGAGTCCACCGGCCGGTTCGGCGCAAACCATCTGGACACCCTGCGCTGCCGCTTCAGCCTCGCCGCCGACCTGCACGCACTCGGCAAGCACGACGAGGCCGAACACGAGGCCCGCCTGTGCGGCCGGGCCCTGGAGAGCACCCTCGGCGCCTGGCACCCCTACGCCGCCCTGGCCGGGGTCCGGCACGCGGTGTACCTGCGGGCCTCCGCAGCCGTCGAGGACGCGGAGGCCATCGGCCGGGCCGCGCTGAACCTGCTGACCGACCGGCTCGGCGACAGCCACGCCTGGGTCTCCGCAGCGGAGAACTCCCTCGCGGCCACCCTCGCGGCGGCAGGGCGGCCCGGGGAGGCGACCCGGCTCGTCGAGAGCGCCCTGCGCCGTTTGCGGGACCTGGACATGGGGCATCGCCCCGACGGGCGGCGCGTGGGGGCGCACCACGCCTGGCTCACCTCCCGGGCCACCGGTTCCACCGCACCGGCCAGGGACTTCGACATCGATCTGGAACTGCCCGGCCTCTAGGCCCGGCGCCCTCGCCCGGGCGGTTCCCCGACGGAAGGTGAGCGCAGGTGGCGACAGCCCCGCACCCGGAGACCGAGCTCTTCACGGAGTCCCACTGGTCCCCGGAGGGCCACGGCCGAATAACAGCGCTGTGCCAAGGGGCCTTCGCAGGTGTCCCCGCCCTCAGGTCGGTGTCCCACTACAGCAACGGCATCATCGACTTCGTGGTCCGCCGGGGCGACTGCCCGCCGCTGAGCAGCCTGGTCACCGTGGGCGGCGAGGACATCGCCAACGAGGCGCTGCCCGGCAGCCGGCTGCTGCTGTGCACCCAGGACCTGGGCGCGCTGATGCGGCCGCTGGGCACGGGTGAGCTGATGCGCGTCGTGGTGGCCAACGCGCACGGCGGACTGTGGGGCGGCCGCGTCAAGGCGGGGGAGTACCTGTCCGCGCACACCGACACGCCCGGCGGGATGCCCGCCGTGGACCAGGCCATGAACACCCTCGTCTCCGCCATCCGCACCCAGGTGCACCACCTGCCCGACGAACTGCCCGGCGGCCTCACGGACACCCTGGAGCCCCTGCCGGAGGACAAGGGGCGGCTGCGGATCGACTTCGGGACGGCGGCGGCCGAGCACGACGGCCCCTCCGAGATGCGGCTGCGGGCCCTGTGGGGCGCCCACGTCAACACCCTCGACCTGCAGTACGCCGCCTACTACCGGGACTGGAAGCTCGTCTGCGCGGGCGACGTCTTCGAGAGCCCTGAGCTCGGCCCGCGCTTCCTGGAGACCAGCGTGCGCTCCCGCCGCACCTCCTACCGCGACCTCGCCCAGAGCCTGCGCGGCCATCTGGCCCGGCTGACCGACGCGTTGCGGCTGGTGGTGCCGCCACCCGCCGACCGCCTCGTCCTGGACGTCCAGGAGGGCGCCGTGGACGTGATCTGGCTGTCGCCGCGGGACTACGTCATCGGGGTGACGCTGGACCAGCGGCAGGTCACCCACGCCGAGACGCGGCTGCACCGACTCGCGGACGCCGTGGGCGAGGTCATGCGGACCGCACGGCACTGACCAGGGCGCTCCACACCTCGTCGGCGAGTGCCTCCACCGCCCGCGCGACGGTCGGCCGGTGCACCGGGCCCGCCCCGCCGAGGGCCTGCACGGGCAGCACCTCGACCGCCGTCTCGTACTCCCGGCAGACCTCGCGCAGCCGCGCCCACTGCTCCTCACTCGGCACGCCGGCCGAGACGGCGCGGAACCAGGTGTCGGCCCCCGTGCGGAACGTCTCCGTCAACTGCCGCACCAACGTGGCGCAGCCCAGCGCGGCCAGATCGGACGGCCCCGCCCGCAGGGCCGGACCACCGGCCGCGGCACCGCCGGCCGGGCGCCCGGCCAGCCGCTCCACGGACGCGTCCAGCAGTGCGAACACCTCCTCGAACCGCCCCTCGACGGGCTCCGGCAACGCCGAACGCGTCGGACCGGGCGCCGCCGCGACCAGATCACGCCGGGCCAGATCGCTCACCGTCCGTCGCAGCTGCCCCAGTTGGGAACCGTGCTCACCGAGGGCACTGCGCAACTCGGTGGTCAGCTCCGCGAGATCGGCCTCCTGGCGCAGCTGGGTGAGACGGGCGCGCAGCCGGTCCAGGGCCTGGTTCACGGCCTGCGTGAAGTCGCCCGGGCGGTACACCAGGGGCTGTGAGCCCAGCGAGCGCGCCAGCCGGTCCCGCATGGTCCGCGACACAAGGCCGTTGACCACGAGCAGTATCTCGGCCTGCGCCGGCTGCAGGGCGCCGCGCAGTGCCCGGACGCGCGCGGTGATGCGTTCCTCGTCGTCGGCGACGAGCACCGAGGGGGTGACCACGATCGCGATGTAGGCGTTCGGGACCGGCTCCAGCCAGTACGCCACCGCCAACGGCCCGTCTGCGTCGGAGCCCCGCGCCGGGACCGGGTCGTGCGACGCGATGCGCCACTGGCCCTGTGCCAGCGCGTCGTGGATCGTGGACACCACCTGGTCCTCGGAGACGTTGTCGTGCAGCTCACGCACGGCCCGCAGCACGGTCGCGGCACTCACCTCCCGGACCGCGCCGCCGCCGTCCTCGCTCAACTGCCAGGCGTGGTGGCAGGTCTTGAGGATCTCCCGGGGCACCCCGCCGGTGAGCTCCTGGAGGATCTCGACCGACTCCGAGCCGAACGGCGCAGGCCACCGCTCGATCGCGTCCGCCCCCTCGGACGCGTCCGGCCGGGCCCCCGAACCGGCGTACTCGGCGACCAGCCGCCCGGTGAGCTCGGCGCCGAACCGCGTCGGCCACAGCTGCACCACCCGCTCGTGCAGGCTCGGCCGGAACGCGTTGAGCCCGCCCGGCGAGGTGCAGAACACCAGCAGACCACCCCGGCTCACATACACGTTGACCAGCCGCTCGAAGGCGTCCACGAACGTACGCCGGGAATCCTCCGGCCAGTCCAGGACCTTCTCCAGCGAGTCGATCAGCAGGACGTACGGTTTGCCCACCCGGCCGTGCAGGAAGCCCTGGACGGCCAGCGCGTCGAAGACCGGGTCGATGCCCGAGACGGCGTCCTTGATGCCGCGTTCCCGCAACTGCTGCGCGGGCTCGTCGCCGCTCAGCCACGCCCACACCATCGACGTGAAGCGGGGGTCCTGGAGCAGGGCGAGCGCGGTGGCGAACCGCCGGTGCTCCGTCACCTCGCCGAGGGTGACGCGCAGATCGGCGTGCATCACCTCGGGGTCGTAGCGCAGCGCGGAGACCACCTTGTCCGGGTCGAGGACCCGGTCGCGCAGCCCGGTGGCGATGTCGTCGAGGGCGATGTCACCCAGCGGGATGTCGTCCGGCCGGCCCGGGCGCGGATCAGAGCTCTGCTCGCCGACCCGCACCGCCGTCACATAGGCGTAGTAGTCCCGGACGAGTTCCCCGAACGCGGCACGCCCCTCCGGGCTGTCCGCGGGGCCCCGCAGCCGGTCGCGGTACATCCGGCCGAAGTCCTGCGCCGGCTCGTCGACGATCCACAGGGCTGGGCCGTCCGGGCGGGCCAGCGCGTTGCAGACCTCGCGGGCCGCATGGGACTTGCCGAGACCGAACTCGCCCACCACGGCGATCGCCCGGCCACGCCGGCCGCCCCGGGGCCGGTCCCGGAGGTAGTCGCGCACCAGGCCCTGGAGCTCCCCGAGGATCTGGGTCGGGACGTGGGCGTTGCCCGAGTCCGCCGCCTCGACCGGGGCCTCACCGAGGTCCGCCGAAGGGCCGAGCCGCACGACCGGCACCAGGGGAAAGGGGTTGCTGTACCAGGTGTCTGCACTGCTTGCGGCCACGATGGCACTCCTTGCGGGTCCTGTGAGGGCGCGGTCGGGGGTGGGCGTCAGCCGCCGGGGCGGGGCGGGATCGGGTCACGGAGCAGGGAGGCACGGCCGGCCCGGCGCCGCTCCCAGTGGGGTCTGAGCGCGTCGGCGTCGATCGGCCAGGGGTGCGGCGCGCTGCGCAGCGCGTCCGCCGCCGAGTGGAACACCGTCCGCAGTTCGCGTACGTCGGACGGTCTCCATTCGGAGTGTGCCGCCACCAGGGAGCTTCTGTCCGGTTCGACCAGGCCGTTCGGGCCGCCGTCCGACGCCCGGGCGCTGCGGCTGAACCGCCAGATGTCCTCGGAGTTCAGCCCGTGCAGCGTGAGATGGGTGACCGCCGCCGAGTCGCTCAGCGTGGCGGCCACTTCCCTCGCCGTCTCCGCCGCGCCGTGGCTCACTTCGACGAACAGTACGATCCTGGCGGGCGCGGCGCTCAGGCAGGAGTGCAGAAAGTCCGACCGGAGGCCGACGTCGTTCCACCGTATGTGCGGGATCACGGCGAAGAGCAGTGCGTTGTGCTGGGCCAGCAGGTCCTTCATGTCGTTGTAGGCCTGGTACGGATCCTCCTCGGCGATGATCGACCGGACGCGGCCTTCGGGGAACTCGTGCCGCAGCAGCCCCTTCGCGATCTCCTTGCGTATGCGGGTGTTGATCAGTTCGATCGGCGCGAACGACCCGTCCGGTCCGACGCTGATGCGGCGGCCGTCGTTCACCAGTCCCGCGGTCGGCACGAACACGGCGCGCGGGTCGCCCGCCGCGGCCGCAGCCTCCGCCACCCTTTGCTGCGCCTCGTGGATGCACCGGTGGATGAGGCTGGTCTTGCCCATGCCGGGGGGTCCGCTGACGATCACCACACGGCCGTCCCCCGAGTCCTCGTGTTCGAGGAGGTCGTGGAGAGGGGGCCAGTCCGCAACGAAGCGTTCCAGCTGCTCGCCCGAGTGATCCACGTCCACCCACTGGTGCATGTGGTCCGGCTGCTTCCACGGCACCAGGGGATGGTCGGCGCTGAACGTCGCGCCGGCCTTGGCCCCCTGGGCACCGTGCTTCGTGCCGTTCGATCCGTGCGGTTTGCGCACTCCGTAGGGGTTGGCCCAGTCGGAGTCGGTCATGCGTGAGGTCCTCCGGCGCTGGTGGGACGGTCGCTGCCGCGTGCTCCGGGCAGCCACCAAAGGGGCGCCGGGCGTCGCAGATCCGCCACCTCGCCCAACTTCCGGTCCAGCTTGGTGCGCACGGCGTCCGCCTCGCTCTTTCTCTGGCGCGGCAGCAGGAGTCGACCTTCCCGGCTGCTCGGCAGTCTGTCCGTCAGGGGAAGAGAATCGGCCAGCCGCCGGGCCGCCTCGCGGCGCGGGGCCGGGCCGGGCACCTGGGCGAGGAGACCGGAGAGCGCCTCCCGGGCCCGTGACGCCTCGGCGTGGTCCGTCTCGGGATCCTGTTCGTACGCCGTGAGATAGAGCCATGCGATCCTCCGGAATTCCTGCACGGCCGCCGCCAGTTGCCGGTCGCGCGTGCGCCGCTCAGCCGAGATCCGTTCCGTCATCTGTCCCACCAGCGTGAGGGCCGCGCCGGCCGCCAGCAGGTACACCCCGTCGAGGAAACCGCCCAGGCCGCCGGAGCCGCCCTTGTCCGAGGACGCCCCCGGCGGATCACCCGCCGCGGCCAGGACCGCGTCGCAGACCCGCTCGAAGTCGCCCTGGCGCCTGTCGGCCCAGTCGTCGAGCGACATCACGCCACCCTCGGGGCCGGGCACCCGGACGGCGTCCACACCGCCGGCCGGTCCCAAGGGGCGCCGCACCACATCCAGTTGTAGCGCGGCCTCCCGGAGCTCGTCCCGGTGCTCGTCGGCCAGGCAGTACACCAGCCGGACATCACTCCTGCCGGTGTCGGCGACGGCCTGCCCGGCGGTGGTGGACAGGAGCAGCAGGGCGCCGAGCAGCACGGGCTTCCAATGCGCAGCGGCCTTCCGGCGCGGGGCGGGGGAGAGGCGCGGGCAGCCCTGGAGGGTGCGGCCGCGGAGCGGGCGCAGGACGCCGTGGCGGCTCGGGAAGCCACGGACGCGTCCGGCGCGGCGGGGACGTCCCCCACCGCCCACTCCCCGCTCGCTCATCCGGCCTCCCCGTTCCCCTGGCCGCGACCCGTTCGGGACGCCGCACACCCCTCGGCTATGCGGAGGACCGCAGTCCGTCGGCCGTGGCCGGTGCCCCGCCCGGCATGCCGTCGCCGGGCGCCGGATGCCGGGGGAGACGCTTCTGCCCGGCCGTGGGTTGCCGGCCTTTTCCGGCCCGGTGGCGCGACCAGCAGCCGAACGCGATCTGCGCACCGTAGTGCAGCAGATTCACCGTCACCACGGCCGGTGCGACGATGCCGACCGTCTTCGGGAAGTCGCGTTCCAGGGTGAGGGCCAGCAGCACGGCCGTGAGCCCGTTCTGCTGGCCGATTCCCAGCAGGACCCGGTCCCTTCCGGACAGGCCGCTGACGAAGAGCGGCATCAGCAGCACGGCCACCACCGCCTGCGCGAGGAACGCCGAACCCCCCAGCAGCAGCCCCGGCTTGATCGAAACCCCTTGGGCGACGAACAGGCCCAGCAGGGCGGTGGCGAGCAGGAAGGCACTGGTGACCGCCCGCGCGAGAGGGCGGGTGAACGCCTGCGTCCGCAGGAACAGTCCGGCCACCGCCACGGCCAGCATGAGCATGTTCGCGGCGGCGAGCACCAGCATGACCACGACCAGGAGGACGGCGAGCGGCGTCGCCGGGCGCCGGGGGCGCGCGAGCTGCTGCTCGCTCTCCCGGGCCGGCCACACCTTGCCGCCCGCCCACCACGCCAGCAGGGCACCGCCCAGCAGCAGCGCGTTCAGCGCCAGCCCGAGGGCATACCCCTGGGCCCCGCCGCCCACCACCGAGGGCGTACCCGTGTGCCCGGCGGCCGTGTAGGCGTACCCGGCGACGTACAGCGTCAGCAGCACCGTCATCGGGTCGTCGAAGGAGGCCCACGCCGTGAGCAGGGAACGGGCGCGCTGCGACATGTGCCCGTCCTTGCTGAGCGCGGTCACCGACAGCGGGTCGATCTGCGCGACGACGATGCCGAGGACCAGGTACTCCGGGCGGTCGAAGGCCCAGACCATCACGCCCGAGATCATCGCCGCCTTGAGAACGACCCCCAGCGTGACGGCCGCCACCACGCCCCGCAGGTCACGACGCAGATCCGCGAGATCGATGCCGTACGTGCTGCCGTACAGCCCCACGGCCAGCAGCAGCCCGGTGGCGACGACGTACCCGGTGGTGCCGACGAGGCCCGTCGGGTCCGCCGCCAGGCCGATCGACGTCCCCAGAAGCAGCGCGCCCAGCGCTCCGAGCAGAACGGCCGGAACCGCCGGCAGCTTCCGCCGCCGGCCACGGTCGCGTCGGGACCTCTCCACCTGCTCCCCCCATCCCCCGGTGTCACGCCGCGAGCGTAGTCGGGCCGTAGGCACCTCGTGCGCTTATCGATACGGACGTGCAACCGCGAGAGCAATCAAGCGTAGATGTGAGCACTCGGACGGCGTAACACCATTTGCGGCCGTTCCTCTGCACGATGCCCGGTGACGACCGCCGCTGAACGCTCTTCACCCCTGGGGTGGATCCACGGCGCCTCGGCCGGTGCGCCCCGCGTCCGCCCCGCCGCCCCCGGCGGGACCCCGGACGGCATCATTCCCATGGAGCGTGCGCCCCCGGCCCCGGCCGGACATCGGCGTGAACGAGCGGATGGCGGCGCACGCGCCGGCCGGCCGCACCCGGCACGCACGAGCCGGTGCCCCCCGGCACATGGCGTGGTCGAGGACGTCACCCACCCCCATGGGCGACGTCCTCGACCGCTCCCCCGGTGCCGGACTGTGGCTCTCAGGTGCCCGCGCGGCGGATCCGTGCCGTCACCAGCACATCACCACCGTTTCCGCCGCACCCCCGGGCGGAGTACAGGCGTACGCGGGCGGGATGGCCGCCCCGTCGCGCCACCCCCCTCCCCGGCACGGGGGTGACGGACGCGTCGGAGTCACCGTCGCAGAACCAGTGGTGCAGAACTGTGCCGTTGGCCCACATCCGCCGCCCGCTCGTGAGCGCGCTCGGCCGCCGGCCCCGGTGCGAAGGCGGGCGCCGGCGCCTGAGCCAGCGAGCAGTAGCGTGCGGTCATGGGCCACAGCCTGCCCTGCGGCCCGCCCCCGGCGCCTGAGTCGGGGTCTACTCAAGTCGCCCTGTATCAAAGGTGAGTAGCCGCGCTCATGTCTGTGTGATGACTTACGAGAGGGACGCGACGACGCTGGAGCTGCCCTGGCCGTTCACCGGGCGGGAGGACGAACGGGAACTGGTCCGCCGGTCCTTGACCGGCGCACGACGCGGCATCGTGGTGACGGGACCGGCGGGCGGCGGCAAGACCCGCCTCGTCACCGAGGCGATCCGCGGCACCGACTGCGCCCGGGCGGCCGGTACACCCGAGAGCCGGACCATCCCCTTCGCGGCGTTCGCCCATCTGCTGCCCGACCCGGTCACGCTGCACCGCGCGGTCCAGGTGCTGTCCGGTGTCCGCACGCTGCTCGTGGACGACGCACACCTTCTCGACGACGCCTCCGCCGCCCTGGTCCATCAGCTCGCCGTGCACGGGCGCACCCGGCTGCTGGTCGTCGCCACGGACGGCTCCCCGGTACCCGGCGCGATCTCCCGGCTGTGGACCGGGGAACTCCTGCCGCGCATCGTGCTGGAGCCGCTGCCGGAGGAGGAGACCGCCGCCCTGCTCACGGCCGGTGCCGGTCCCCTCGACGCGCTCACCGCGAACCGGCTGCGCCGCCTGTGCCAGGGCGACCTGCGGCTCCTGCGCGACCTGCTGGGGGCGGTGCGCGGGCTGCTGACCCCCGTCCCGGACACCGGCGAACGGGCGTGGCGGGGCCCGGTTCCGCTGACCCCGGCCGTCCGTGAACGCACCGCCCCCGTCCTCGGCCGGACCGGCCCTCTCGAACGCGACATCCTCGACCGCCTCGCCTTCGCCGAGCCCTTGCCCCCCGACCTGCACGAACTGGACCACGGGGCCCTCGAAGTGCTGGAGTCCGACGGCCTGATCGAGGTCGACGACCGCGGTGCCGTCCGTCTCGCCCACCCCCTGTACGGGCCGGTGCTCCGGGCCGCGGCGGGCCGGCTGCGAGCACGCCGGCTGGCCCGGACGCCGGACGCGTACGCCGCCGCCCTCGACGCCGAGTCGGCCGCCCTGGCCCACCGGATCGAGCAGGCCGACGTACGGGCGACGGCCACCCCGGTGGGGGAGTGGCTCGTCGCCGAGGGCGGCACGCTGCCGGGCGGGTACGCCGCGGTGCGCGCCCGGTTCGCACGTCTGCGCGGGGAGGTGAGGGAGGCGGCGGCCTGGGCGCGGGAAGGCCTGCGAGGCGACCCCCGGAGCGTGCCCTGCCGAGCGGAACTCGACTGCGCCCTGGCGACGATGGACAGCCGGGGCGACCTGGACCCCGCAGCCCTCACCGACCCCTACGACGCCGTCCGCCTCGGCGCTCCCGAGCAGGTCGTCGACCGGCTCGGCGGCGTCTTCGCCCGGCACGCCGACGCGCTCACCCGCGCCGACGGCCCGGACCTGGACGAGGTGGCCGCGGAACTGGAGCGCCGGGGCTTCCTGCTGTTCGCCGCCGAGGCATACGCCCAGGCCGTACGAGCCCACCGCGACCCGGGCGCCGCCCGGCACTCCCGCACCCGGGCCGTCGCGCTGGCCCGGCGCTGCCAGGGCGCCCGCACGCCCGCACTGTCCGGGCTGGTCCTGGGCGAACTCACCGCCCGGCAGCGGCAGATCGTCACCCTCGCCGCCGCCGGCCTGACCAACCGGCAGATCGCCGAACACCTCACCCTGTCCGTGCGCACCGTCGGCAACCACCTGTACAGCGCCTACGCCCGGCTCGGCGCGAGCGACCGCGGCGCCCTGCCGTGGGCCGCCCGGACGCCGGAAGCCCAACCGGCCTAATGCAGCACCAGGCGACGTTCGCCCCGTCGCGCAAATTTCGCCTGCCGCAGTACTGGCCGGCCCAGGACCGGCGGCCTGACCCGAACAGGGGACGGGTCAGGCCGCCCCGAACGCCGAGAACGCCCACCCCGTGGCCTGGTGCAGCGCGTCACCCGGCAGGGCGGCCCGGGCGTCGCGCAGCGCCTCCGCCAGGGACAGACCGTCGTCGAGGCCCTTGTGCAGCGCGAGCATCAGCGGCACCACCGCGGCGTCGTTCACGGGCGCGCTGCACGCCACCACCCCGGCCGTGCCGAGCGGCAGCAACGCCGTGACCAGGCCCAGCAGTTCGTCCGCGCCGACGGAGGCGAGGCGCGCGGTGTCGCAGCAGGACAGGATGATCCGGTAGGGGCTGCGGTCCAGCCGCTCGAAGTCGTGTACGACGATCGGGCCGTCGGCCATCCGCAGGGACGAGAACAGCGGACTGTCCGCGCGGAACGTGCCGTGCGCCGCGATGTGCGCCAGCGCGGCCCCGTCCAGTTCCTCCAGCACCCGCGGCACCCGCGCCTCGTCCTCCTCCAGGACCGTCGCACAGCCGTACCGGCCGGCCAGCTCGGGCACCTCCGCACCGCCCGTCGCCAGGCCCGGGCCGCGCACCAGCACATGACAGCCGTCCGGCGGCGGCGCGGTCCGACGGGCCCGCAGCCAACTGCCCGCCGACGGCGACACACTGAGCACCCGCTCCCGCAGCGACGGCAGCAGCGCCCACGGCACCCGGTGCAGCCGCCCCGGCGGCACGATCACCACCGGACCGCCGCCCAGCTGCGCCACGGCCGGCCCCAGAAGCAGTTCCTCCAGCCGGCGCCCCGCCGCCTCCACCACCGGAAGCCGGGCCTCCGCCCCCGGGTGGGCGAGCCGCCGCAGGCCCGCCTGCACGTGCTCGGCCTCGGTCTCCGCCTCGGTGAGCAGTCCGGCCTCGAACCGGCGTACCCGTCCCCGGCCGCACAGCAGCACCTGCACCCGTCCGCCGAGCACGGCGAGCTCCACCATCAGGGTCTCGTCACCCAGCTCCGCCAGCAGCCGCCCGACGTCGAACCGGTCCCCGCCACCGGGGGCCTCGCCCCGCATGTGCAGGGTCCGGGAGCGGATCTCCCGTTCCAGCCGCCGCTGTTCGCGCTCCAGCGCCACAACCGGCCGGCCCTCCATCCGGGCGGCCTCCGCACGCGAGGCGATCTCGCGGAAGGCGGTCATGCCGCTGAGCAGCTCCGGGTCGGCGGGCGGTCTGGTCGGCGGGGTGGACAGCACGGTGGCCCGCCAGCGCTCGCTCCACACCAGCAACCGCCGAGGCCCGCCGGAGACCAGACTGGCCCGCTGCGCCAACGCCGCAAGTTCCGCGCCCTGTTCGGTGGCCCGGGCCCGCAGCTCCGAGGCGCCCAGCGTCATCCGGTGGTCGTCCAGCACGTCCAGGCCCCGACGGCAGGCGTGCAGCACGCCCCGGGCCGACCCGGCGGCCCGCGCCCGCAGCGCCTGCGCCGCCCAGCCCGTCATGCGCGCCAGCGGCGGACCGCTGCGGCGGCTGCGCGCGGCCACGGCCAAGTGCCGCTCCGCGTCGGCGGTCCAGCCCAGATCCAGCGCGATCCGGCCCGCCAGCAGCGACGCCTCCGGCGCGGCCGGGGCGCCGAAGGACGCCAGCGTCCCGGCCACCGCGGCGGCGTCGGCGACCAGCCGCCCCGAGCCGCGCCCGGCCGCGTACCGCGCCTCGATCAGCACCAGCCGGGCGTGCGCCTCCCACCAGGAGCGCCGCTGCCCCGCGAACAGCCGTACCGCGAGGGCGGCGCGGGCGATCGCCGTGTGCTGATCGCCCGCCGACCGGGCGGCCCGCGCGGCGGCCAGCAGCAGCTCCGCCTTGCGGGTGGACTGCCCGCCGATCCCGTCCAGTCTCCCGGTCGCCGTGTCCGCCTCGGCCAGTGCCTCGGGTGCGAGACCGGCCGCCATCAGCACCTCGCAGCGCCGGATGTTCAGCATGAACGTCGGCGTGCCGAGCCGCGCGTAGCGCTCCTCCGCCTCGTCCAGCAGCCGCAGCGCCGCCGGGACGTCCCCCGACCGGAACGCGGCCAGACCCCGGCTCTCCACCGCGTCCGCCTTGTCGTGCTCCTGGCCGGTGGTGTCCCACAGCGCCTCGGCCGCGGTGAAGTCCGCCTCGGCCCGCTCCACCGACCCCAGCGCCAGGTGCACGGTGGCCCGCAGGGTCAGCGCCCGCGCCGTCCAGATCACGTCGTCCGCCTGCCGCAGCACGGGCACCGCCCGGCGCACGTCCTCCAGCGCCTCGCGATGGTGGCCGAGAACCCACCACACGTACGCCCGCCGGTACAGCACCCGCGCCCTGGTGTGCCCGCCGCCCCGCGCCACACCCCGCTCGAACGCCGCCAGGCCCTCCCGGGTGCGGCCCGCGTGCACCAGCGCCACGCCCAGCGTGGCCAGCACGTCCGCCTCCCGGTCGGCCGAGTCGGCACGCGCCGCGCACGCCCGGGCCCGCCGCAGATGGTGCAGCGCGAGCCGCAGGTCGCCGAAGTCCCGCTGCCAGATGCCGATCACCTGGTGGGCCACGGAGGCGTCCAGCGGGGTGGCGTCGGCGGCGAGCAGGGCCCGGGCCCTCGCGAGAGCCTCGCCCGGGTCGGCGAACACCATCGGCAGCAGTTCGGTCACCGCGTCGCTTCCCGCTGTCACTCCTCGGATGGTAGTGGTCCCACAGCGCCCCACACAGGTGTGGAGCTGTATCAGGCGACGGCCCCTCGGCTCATGTTGACGACCGCTCAGCGGCGCCGGCCGACGCCGTCGCACCAACGGGAGGACCCGCCATGGCACCTCAGCGATTCCACGAGCAGTTCGACCAGATCCAGCGCTCGATGCCGGACGTCCCCCTGGCGATGGGCCCTGACGACTCGGCGGAGTTCATGTACGAGAAGGGCGTGGTCCTCGTCCGCGACGGCGAGGAGGCCCGGATCGTCGAGGACACGGTGCGGGCGCACTTCACGGCGGCACCCGACCTCGACCAGGAGCAGGTCCGCCGCGCGGGCCCGCAGACCAACCGCAGCGGCGTCACCCGTATCCGCGTCGGCGACCCGGGCGAGGGCGGCCGGGACGCCGACCGCACCGTCGCCCACGCCCTGCGCTCCGTACGGGAGCACGAGTCGCGGGCCGGGCACCGGATGGTCGCCCGCAACCACGTGGTGCACATCGCGGTCAACGCCTGCCCCGGCGACGAACCCGTCCCCGCTCCGCTCAGCGAGCCCCCCAACCCGGCCGCCGCCGACACGCCCCACGACCCGGACACCGCCGTCGCCGTCCTCGTCGTCGACACCGGCCTCGTGCACGACTACCGCTCCTGCGGTCTGCTCGCCCACACCGGCGGCGACGCCCAGCTCCAGGAGTGCGACGACCAGGGGATCCTCCGGCAGTACGTCGGTCACGGCACGTTCATCGCCGGGCTCGTGGCGGCCGTGGCGCCCAACACCGACATCACCGTGCGCGGCAGCCTCAACGACGCCGGCGCCGTCCTGGAGTCCGAGTTCGGCGAGAAGCTCTTCGAGGCCGTCGACGCGGGCGGCTGGCCCGACGTGCTCAGCCTCTCCGCCGGCACCTCCAACGGCCGCACCGACGGTCTGCTCGGCGTCGAGAACTTCATGCGGGAACTGCGCGAGCAGCGCACCCTGCTGGTCGCCGCCGCCGGCAACAACGCCGGCGCCGCGCCCTTCTGGCCCGCCGCCTACGCCGATCTGCCCGGCTGGGAGGACTCCGTGCTGTCGGTCGGCGCGCTGCGCAGCGACGGCGAGTCCGGCGCCTGCTTCACCAACCACGGGCCCTGGGTGAAGGTCTACGCCCCCGGCGAGCGCCTCACCAGCGTCCTCACCGGATTCGACGCACCCGTCCCGTACGTGTACCAGCACTCCACGTACGACACCTGCCGCTACGGCTTCTCCTACGGCTGCACCTGCCGGCACCCCCGCCACAGCGGTGTGCTGAGCGACGAGGGCAACGCCGCCAAGCCGGACCAGGTGATGTTCGAGGGGTACGCGCAGTGGAGCGGCACCTCCTTCGCCACCCCCGTGACCGCGGGCCTGGTTGCCGCTCACATGACGGCGCACAAGGAGACCGGCCCACGCGCGGCCCGGCAGCAACTCCTCACCACGAACACGGAGTTCGCGGAAGTGCGGGGCGCGCACGTCCCCGCGCTGCGTCCCCCCACCTGGCGTCCGGTCCCGGTCGTGCGCCTCGGCCCCGGGCTGTGACGGCCGAAGCCGCCCCCGCCACGGCGTACGATGACCTGCCGTACTCGAGGGGTGGGGCTGCCGTGGACCGTACTGATGCCGGCGCGCTCGTCCAGGCGGCAGCCGGCGGCGACGCGGCGGCCTGGAAGGCGCTCGTGGAGGGGCTGAGCCCCCTGGTGTGGTCCGTCGTCCGCGCCCACCGGCTCTCCGAAGCCGACGCCCACGAGGTGTACCAGACGGCCTGGTTCCGCTTCGCCCAGCACCTCGGGAGGATCCGCGAGCCCGGCAAGGCGGGCGCGTGGCTGGCGAGCACCGCGCGCCACGAGTGCCTGAAAGTCATCCGCAGTGCGCAGCGGCTGACTCTGACGGACGATCCGCGGCTGCTGGACCGGGCCAGCGAGGACGGCACGCCGGAACAGTCGCTGCTGGACTCCGAGGAGGCCGCCGCGCAGAGCGAACGCGTCCGGCGGCTGTGGCAGGAGTTCGAGGAACTGGGCGAAAGGTGCAGGCAGTTGCTGCGCGTGCTGATGGCCACGCCGCCGCCCAGCTACCACGACGTGTCCGCCGCGCTGGGCATCGCGGTGGGCAGCATCGGGCCGCTGCGCCAGCGCTGTCTGCGGCGTCTGCGGGCCCGGCTCGAGGCACGGGGGGCGATGTGAGCGACCGACACGACGACGACCTCTTCGGCGAAGAGGACTTCGACGACCGGGAGTTCGACGACGAACTCCTGGAGGAGGAACTGCGGCGGGCCGCCGCCGTCCTCGACCCGGTACCGGCCGAGCTCCAGCAGATCGCCGTCGACGCCTACGCGCTGCACGACCTGGAGGCGCGCGTGGCCGAGCTGACCTTCGACTCGCTGATCGACGCCCTGCCGGTCCGGGGTGTCGCCGACGTGCCGCGGATGCTGACCTTCCGGGCCGGTGAGGTGACCGTCGACGTCGAGGTGACCGCGCAGGGGCTCCTTGGGCAGGTGCTGCCGCCGCAGCCGGCCCGGATCGAGATCCTCGGCGGGCCGCGGCCCGGCTCCCCGCTCACCTCCGACGCCCTGGGCCGCTTCACCGCCGACGTGCCGCTGTCCGGCCCGTTCGCCCTGCGGCTGCGGACCGGCGGGGACGTGGTGGTGACGGAGTGGCTGCGGGCTTAGAGGGTGTCCGTGAGATCGACGTCAGCGGGACACACCGTCGACCAGCCGGGCCAGCGCCGCGCCTAGCCGCTTCAGCCCTGGCCCGGCGGGACCGCCCGGCTCAGCCATGTAGGTGTCCCGGCGGATCTCCACCATGAGGGCGCTCACCTCGGGCCGCTTCCCGTAGAACTCCAGCGGGACGTAGGTCCCGGCGAACGGGGTGTCGAGCCGCGTCTCCCCGAACGCCTCCCGGGCCGCGTCCAGCAGCGCGGGAGGCGTGTGGAAGGGGTCGGTGCCGAGGCAGACCGGAGGGCGCGGCCCCTCCCCGTGCAGTTCGTACGGCAGCCTGCGGCTCGGGTAGGAGTGCACGTCGATGATCACGGCCCGCCCGGTGGACTCCAGCCGGTCCGCCACGGCCTCGGTCATCGCCCGCGCGTAGGGCAGGAAGTACCGTTCGACGAGCGGACCGGCATCGACGCCCTCGGACCGCAGCGCGTCGCCGTGTGTGGTCCGCGTGTAGACCGCCCCCATCCCCACGGCCAGCATCTCCTCCCGCTCGTCCGGAAACCGCTCCGGATCGACGACCAGCCGCGACAGCCGATTGACGAACCGCCACGGTGTGACGCCCGCCAGCCCGGCCGCAACCTCGGCGATCCGGTCCGTGTGCGCGTCCGTGATGAGGTCCAGCTCCCGGGCCAACTCCCGGTCGCCGAGCACGATCCCCGCCCGCACGGCGTCCGGTATCCGCCGTGCCGCATGCGGCACATGGAGGATCACGGGCGACTGCCCGTCACCCGGCAGCAGCTCGAAAGAGTCCGGGGCGTCGGTCACGAGGCGGCTCCTGGGGCGTTGTTCCAGTGGTGTCCCAAGGGATCAAGGTGCCACACGAGGCCGGGGCAAGGGCCGCACAGGGCTCCGCCCCGGCCGGGCACGGTGCCGGCCGGGGCGGAGGGGGTGGGCCGTCGGGCCCGGGGCGTCAGCTCAGGGACGCCAGGGCCTCGTTCCACGTGGTGGACGGGCGCATGGCCTCCGCGGCCTTCGCCGGGTCGGGCTGGTAGTAGCCGCCGATGTCGACCGGCTTGCCCTGGGCGCCGATCAGCTCGTCGACGATCTTCTGCTCGTTCGCGGCGAGCGTCTCGGCGAGCGGGGCGAAGGCCTTCGCCAGGTCCGCGTCGTCGGTCTGCCGGGCCAGCTCCTGCGCCCAGTACAGGGACAGGTAGAAGTGGCTGCCGCGGTTGTCGATGCCGCCGACGCGACGGGTCGGGGACTTGTCCTCCTCGAGGAAGGTCGCCGTGGCGCGGTCGAGGGTGTCGGCCAGGATCTGGGCGCGGGCGTTGCCCGCCACCTTCGCGAGCTGCTCGAAGGAAGGCACCAGGGCGAAGAACTCACCGAGGGAGTCCCAGCGCAGGTAGTTCTCCTTGACCAGCTGCTGCACGTGCTTCGGCGCCGAGCCGCCCGCACCCGTCTCGAACAGGCCGCCGCCCGCCATCAGCGGGACGACCGACAGCATCTTGGCGCTGGTGCCCAGCTCCAGGATCGGGAAGAGGTCGGTCAGGTAGTCGCGCAGGACGTTGCCGGTGACCGAGATCGTGTTCTCGCCGCGGCGGATGCGCTCCACCGACAGCTTCGTCGCCTCGACCGGGTTGAGGATCCGGATGTCCAGGCCCTCGGTGTCGTGCTCGGCGAGGTAGGTGTTGACCTTGGCGATCAGGTTGGCGTCGTGCGCGCGGGTCTCGTCCAGCCAGAAGACGGCCGGGTCGCCGGTGGCGCGGGCGCGGGTGACGGCCAGCTTCACCCAGTCGCGGATCGGCGCGTCCTTGGTCTGGCACGCGCGGAAGATGTCACCGGCGGAGACGGCCTGCTCGATGAGCGCGGTGCCGTTGCCGTCGACCAGGCGGACCGTGCCCGTGGTGGCGATCTCGAACGTCTTGTCGTGGCTGCCGTACTCCTCGGCCTTCTGCGCCATGAGGCCGACGTTCGGCACCGTGCCCATGGTGGACGGGTCGAAGGCGCCGTTGGCCCGGCAGTCCTCGATCACGGCCTGGTAGACGCCCGCGTAGGAGGAGTCCGGGATGACCGCGAGGGCGTCGTGCTCCTGCCCGTCCGGGCCCCACATGTGGCCGGAGGTGCGGATCATGGCCGGCATGGAGGCGTCGATGATGACGTCCGAGGGCACGTGCAGGTTGGTGATGCCCTTGTCGGAGTCGACCATCGCCAGCTCCGGGCCCTCGGCGAGCTCGGCGTCGAAGGAGGCCTTGATCTCGGCGCCCTCCGGCAGGGCGTCCAGGCCCTTCCAGATGCCGCCCAGGCCGTCGTTCGGGGTGAGGCCGGCCGCGGCGAGCTTGTCGCCGAACTGCGCGAACGTCTTCGGGAAGAAGGCGCGCACCACGTGGCCGAAGACGATCGGGTCGGAGACCTTCATCATCGTCGCCTTCAGGTGCACCGAGAACAGCACGCCCTCGGCCTTGGCCCTCGCGACCTGCGCGGTCAGGAACTCGCGCAGCGCGGCGACGCGCATCACGGAGGCGTCGACGACCTCACCGGCGAGGACCGGTACGGACTCCCGCAGCACCGTGGTGGAGCCGTCGTCGCCGACGAGCTCGATGCGCAGCGCGCCGTCCTCGGCGATCACGACGGACTTCTCGGTGGAGCGGAAGTCGTTCTGGCCCATGGTCGCCACGTTGGTCTTGGACTCGGGGGTCCAGGCGCCCATGCGGTGCGGGTGGGACTTGGCGTAGTTCTTGACCGAGGCGGGGGCGCGCCGGTCGGAGTTGCCCTCACGCAGGACCGGGTTCACGGCGGAGCCCTTGACCTTGTCGTAGCGGGCGCGGATCTCGCGCTCCTCGTCGGTCTTCGGGTCGTCCGGGTAGTCCGGCAGCGCGTAGCCCTGGCCCTGCAGCTCGGCCACGGCGGCCTTGAGCTGGGGGATGGACGCCGAGATGTTCGGCAGCTTGATGATGTTGGCGGCGGGCGTCTTGGCCAGCTCGCCGAGCTCCGCGAGGGCGTCCGGGATGCGCTGGTCCTCGGTGAGGTACTCCGGGAACACGGCGATGATGCGCCCGGCCAGCGAGATGTCGCGGGTCTCCACGGCGACACCGGCCTGCGAGGCGTACGCCCGGACCACCGGCAGGAAGGAATACGTCGCCAGTGCGGGGGCCTCGTCAGTGTGCGTATAGATGATGGTCGAGTCAGTCACCGGGTGCTCCGCTCCACGTCTGCAACATTGCTCGACATCAAGATATCTCGTGAGCGACCTCGTCTCGACAGGGGCCCGCGACCAGTTTCGTGCAACCGATCGCCCCGTTCCCGTGTCTGGGAGAGAGATCACTCACTCCAAGCCACGGCCGGATCTGACCACCCGGCCGTCCGAGCGAAAGCGGACCATGAGATATCGCACCAGAGTGACGGCCCCGGCGGTTGCCCTTCTCGGCACGGCGGCGGCACTGACCACGGGGGTCCCTGCCCAGGCGGCCGGCAGGACCGGCGCCGCCCCGGGGCCCGAGACCCTCGGCGACCCCGTCTACCCCGACCTCGGCAATGACGGATACCGCGTCTCGGCGTACCACCTCGACTTCGCGTACGACGCCACGACCAGGCTCGTCGAGGCCACCGCGACCCTGACCATCCGCACCACCCAGGCCCTGAGCCGCTTCTCCCTGGACGCGCGCGGCCTGGACATACGCTCCGTCCGGGTCGACGGCCGCACGGCCGCCTTCGAGCAGGTGGCCGAGAAGCTGCGGATCACCCCCGCACGCAAGCTCGCGGCGAAGTGCCGGGTCACCGTGTGCGTGGCCTACGGCGCCGACCCGCGCCGGACCCCGCCGCCCGCCGGCGGCTGGGTGGCCACCCCGGACGGATTCGCGGTGTGCTGCCAGCCGGACCTGGCGCACACCGTCTTCCCCTGCAACGACCACCCCTCCGACAAGGCCGACTTCACCTTCCGCCTCACCGTTCCCACCGGACTGCGGGGCGTCGCCAGCGGCACGCTGGTGCGCACCGAGCAGCTGGCGGGCGACCTCACCGCGTACACGTACCGCTCCCGCTCGCCGATCGCCACCGAGGTGGTGCAGATCACCGTCGGCGACTATGTGATCAAGGACCGGCAGGGCCCGCACGGGCTGCCGCTGCGGGACGTCGTCCCCGTCGCCCGGGCCGCCGCCCTGGAGCCGGCCCTGGCGCTCACCCCGGCGCTGGTGTCGTGGGTCGAGCAGCGGCTCGGGGCGTACCCCTTCGAGACGTACGGCCTGCTGCCCTGCAACAACGACGCCCCGGACGCGTTCGACTTCACGGGCCTGGAGACCCAGACCCTCACGATCTACAAGCCGAACTACCTCCTCCAGGAGGAGAGCAAGATCGGCTCGCACATGATGCACGAGCTGGTCCACTCCTACTTCGGCAACAGCGTCAGCCCCGCCACCTGGGCCGACCTGTGGCTGAACGAGGGCCACGCCGACTTCTACGGCCTGCTGTACCGCTACGAGCGCGGCTGGGCCGATTCGCTTGGCATGACCACGCTGGAAGCGCGCATGAAGCACACCTACGCCCAGGGCGACCAGTGGCGCCAGACCTCCGGGCCGGTCGCCGCACCCACCGCGGCCAACCTGTTCGACAGCCAGCGCTACCTGGGCGGCGTGCTCGTGCTGTACGCGCTGCGGCAGCAGGTCGGTGAGGCGGCCTTCACGGCCCTGGAGCGCACGTTCCTGGAGCGGTACCGCGACTCCTCGGCCTCCACGGAGGACTACATCGCCGTCGCCTCGGAGGTCTCCGGCCAGGACCTGACCGGCTTCCTGCGGGACTGGCTGTACGGCACGAAGACGCCCCGGATGCCCGGGCACCCGGACTGGACCGTGACGCCGCCGAAGGCGTCCCTCTCTGCGCCGCGCGACCGGAGGGACACCCACCACCACGAGAACTCCGCGACGCTGTAAGGACCCTGCGGGCCTCAGTCGAGCCGGGTGGACCTCAGGCCGCCCGGCTCGATCTCGCCGGTCCGCTGCTGCGGGATGACGACCCCGCCCTGCTGGAGCGCCACGGTGCGCGCCGGGGCGGGGATGCGGATGCCCTCCGCGCGGTAGCGCTTGTGCAGGCGCTTGATGAACTCGTGCTTGATCCGGTACTGGTCGCTGAACTCGCCGACGCCCAGGATCACGGTGAAGCCGATCCGGGAGTCGCCGAAGGTGTGGAACCGGATGATCGGCTCGTGGTCCGGCACCGCGCCCTCGACCTCGGTCATCGTCTCGGCGATGACCTCGTTGGTCACCCGCTCCACGTGCTCCAGGTCGCTGTCGTAGGCCACCCCGACCTGCACCAGGATGGTCAGCTGCTCCTCGGGGCGCATGAAGTTGGTCATGTTCGCCTGCGCGAGCTGGCCGTTGGGGAGCACGATGAGGTTGTTGGACAGGTTGCGGATCGTCGTCTGCCGCCAGTTGATGTCCTCGACGTAGCCTTCCTCGCCGCTGCTGAGCTTGATGTAGTCACCGGGCTGGACGGTCTTGGACGCGAGGATGTGGATGCCCGCGAAGAGGTTGGCGAGGGTGTCCTGAAGCGCCAGCGCGACCGCCAGACCGCCGACGCCCAGGGCGGTGAGCAGTGGGGCTATGGAGATGCCCAGGGTCTGGAGCACCACCAGGAAACCGATCGCCAGGACCAGGATCCGGGTGATGTTGACGAAGATCGTGGCCGATCCGGCGACCCCGGAGCGGGACTGGGTGACCGTGCGCACCAGCCCGGTCACGACCCGGGCCACCGACACCGTCGCGACGAAGATCAGCAGCACGGTGAGCACCTGGTTGGTGGTGTGCTGCAGCGCCCGGGTCAGCGGCAGCACCGCCGCCGCGCCCGCCACGCCGCCCACGACCGCGGCCCAGGGCACCACGGCCCGCAGCGCGTGCACGATGACGTCGTCCCCGCTCCAGCGGGTGCGGTCGGCGTGCCTTCCCAGCCAGCGCAGCAGGACGCGCAGCGCGAACGCCGCCAGCAGGCCCGAGCCGAGGGCGATGCCGGCGAACAGCAGATCGTCCACGGTGAGCGCCCGGTTCATCGCTCACCTCCGGGGCGGGGAACCGCGGCGAAGCCCGCCACCGGCGGTCGGATGTGAAGTGTCGTCACGTCGTCACCTGCTTGTTTTCCGGGATGTTCGAAGGTGCTCGACCACCCTGACCTGCGGTCGGCACGATCGTTCATCCTGCCGTATCCCGCACGGGGTTCCGAACCGGAGACGGGGATGACGGGAGGGTGAGTTACTGCACATGACGCACCGTCACGTCCGGTTCCGTCCTGGTCAGATCACCTTCAGCCGTACCAGCGCCGCCAGCGTCAGCGCGCCCGGCACCAGCGGCAGCCAGACGGTGATGACCCGGAAGGCCAGGACCACGGCGGTGGCCACCGCGGCCGGGCCGCCCGCCGCCACCAGCGCCACGACCAGCGCCGCCTCCACCGAGCCGATCCCGCCCGGGGTGGGAACCAGCGCGACCGCGACCGTCGCCGCCAGATAGGCCACCGCCATGTGCGCGGGCGGGATGTCCAGCCCCAGCGCCCGCCCCGTCAGCACCAGCACGGACGCCTGCAGTGCCGGGAAGGCGAAGGAGCCGCCCCACAGCGCCAGGGCACGCGCCGGGCGGGTGTGCACCGAACGGGCCTCGCCGAGAGCCGTCCGCAGGAAGGACACCAGGGCCGAGCGCAGCCGCCGTACGAGGACGAGCACGGTCGCGGTGACCACCAGCACCGCCCCGACGCCGGCCAGCAGCGGACCGAACGCCGTCTCCGGCACCAGCGTGCCGAGCCGCAGCGCGTCGGGGAACGCGATGAGCAGGGCACCCAGCAGCGCCACCCGGCCGATGCTCTCGGCGAGCAGATACAGGCCGAGGGCGGCCGAGGAGCGGGCGAGGGGCAGTCCGCAGACCGTCATGAACCGCAGGTTGACCGCGCTCGCGCCCAGTCCGGTCGGCAGCAGGTGGTTGGCCGCGCCGGCCGCGAACTGCGTGGCCAGCAGCCGTCGTCGGGGCAGCCGTTCGACGACCGCGCCCTGCCGGGTGCAGGAGGCGGCGACCCAGGTCAGGCAGGTCGCGCCGACGGCGGCCAGCAGCCAGGGCCACTCGGCGGTGCCCAGGTGCGCGAAACCGGCGGCCAGTACCGACCGGTGCTGCACCGCGACCACGCTGACGAGCAGGAGCGGGAGCAGACACAGGATCTGCCGCAGGCGGCGGACCGGGACGCGACGGGGGAGTCGTCCAGGTCGGAGTTCGGGGAGTTGTACGGCTGTCACGTCGGTAGAGGCTGTCCAGGCCGTGCCAACTGCGGGTTGCGGGAGCGGGGACCGGGGATTGCGCGCGGGAAGCGGCTGGGTGGGGAGCGTCATCGGGGCCTTTGCGCGAAGGGACGGGGAAGAGGGGGATCGGGCCGATTGTGCGGGATGTCGGGGGAATGTGCGAGCTTCTTGACCTCAAGATTGCTTGAGGTTCTACGGTCTCTGTCATGAGTATGGAGACCACGGCCTGGACACAGCTGCACAGCGTCATGAACGCCGAACGGGAGCGCCGCCCCTTCGCCTTGGCCACCCTGCGCCGCATCGGCGCGTTCGCCCGCCCGCACCGGCGCCGAATCGTCCTCTTTGTCCTGCTCGGAGTGGGTACCGCCCTGCTGGCCGTGGCGACGCCCGTCCTCGCCGGGTGGGTCGTGGACACGATCGTGTCCCACGGGGACGAGAACAGGGTCGTACGCCTCGCCCTGCTCATCGCGCTGATCGCGGTGGCGGAGGCGGCCCTGGGCATCCTCGGCCGGAGACTGTCCGCGACGCTCGGGGAGCATCTCATCCTCGATCTGCGGACGGCCGTCTTCGACCATGTGCAGCGCATGCCGGTCGCGTTCTTCACACGCACACGTACGGGCGCCCTCGTCTCCCGGCTCAACAACGACGTCATCGGCGCCCAGCGCGCGTTCAGCAACACCCTGTCCGGAGTGGTCAGCAACCTCGTCACGCTGCTGCTCACCCTGGCGGTGATGCTCACGCTGTCCTGGCAGATCACCCTGCTGGCGCTGGTGCTGCTGCCGGTGTTCGTGATCCCTGCCCGGCGCATGGGCAGCCGCATGGCCCGGATGCAGCGGGAGGCGGCGACGCTGAACGCCGCGATGGGAACCCGCATGACCGAGCGGTTCTCCGCCCCCGGCGCCACCCTGGTCAAGCTCTTCGGACGTCCCGAGGAGGAGTCGCGGGAGTTCGCCGAACGGGCCCGCCGGGTCGCGGACATCGGGATCCGGACCGCGACCGCCCAGGCGGCCTTCATCACCGCGCTCACCCTGGTCTCGGCCCTCGCCCTGGCCCTGGTCTACGGCCTCGGCGGCTGGTTCGCCCTGCGCGGCACCCTGGAACCCGGCGCGGTCGTGTCGCTCGCCCTGCTCCTGACCCGGCTGTACGCGCCGCTGACGGCGCTCGCGGGGGCGCGCGTCGAGGTGATGAGCGCCCTGGTCAGCTTCGAGCGGGTCTTCGAGGTGCTCGACCTCCGGCCCCTCATCGAGGAGAAGCCGGACGCCCGCCCGGTGCCCGACGGGCCCGTGGCGGTCGAGTTCGAGCAGGTCCGCTTCGGCTACCCGGCCGCCGACAAGGTTTCCCTGGCCTCCCTGGAGGAGGTCGCGTCCCTGGACGGCCGAGGCGGCGACGAGGTGCTGCACGGACTGTCCTTCCGCGCCGAACCCGGGCAGACCGTGGCGCTCGTCGGCTCCTCCGGAGCGGGCAAGTCGACCATCGCGCAGCTGATGCCGCGCCTGTACGACACCGACGAGGGGGCCGTGCGCATCGGCGGCGTCGACGTCCGCGACCTCACGGCGCACTCCCTGCGGCAGACCCTGGGCATGGTCACCCAGGACGGCCACCTCTTCCACGACACCGTCCGCGCCAATCTGCTGCTCGCCCGGCCCGAGGCCACCGAGAACGACCTGTGGGACGCCCTGCGCCGGGCCCGCCTCGACGAGCTCGTACGGTCCCTGCCCGACGGCCTCGACACCGTCGTCGGCGAGCGCGGCTACCGCCTGTCCGGCGGCGAGCGCCAGCGCATGACCATCGCCCGGCTGCTGCTGGCCCGCCAGCGCGTCGTCATCCTCGACGAGGCCACCGCCCACCTCGACAACACCTCCGAGGCCGCCGTCCAGGAAGCCCTCACCGAAGCCCTCGAAGGCCGCACGGCCGTCGTGATCGCCCACCGCCTGTCCACCGTCCGCGCGGCCGACCAGATCCTGGTCGTCGAGGCCGGCCGGATCGTGGAACGGGGCACGCACGAGGAACTCCTGGCGGCGGGGCAGCGGTACGCGGAGCTGTACCGCACCCAGTTCGGCGGACCGGCCGACGAGGCGCGCGGCGAGGCGGTGGGGGAGGCCGCGTAGCGCGTGAACGCCTGCCCGGAGCTGTGCGTACTCCTCCCCGAGCACCCCTGAGGACAGTGAGTGCTCCTGAAGACAGGCCGACAGCCCGCACCCGGAGAGGCGACGTGTCCGAGAGCCAAGCGCCCGTACGATCCACCCGCCGGAGCCCCTCGCGCGTCCTCCGGCTGCGCGCCGTCACGGCGGCCGGTGTCCTGGTCCTCCTTCCCCTCGTCACCGCCTGCGGCGGTGGTGACGACGCCGGGGGCGCGGGCGGCGGCAAGGCGGCGCCGAGCGTGACCGCCGCGCCCGCCGCCGGGGTCGTCGCACCGGCCAAGGTGGAGGTGATCGCCGCGCTGACCGGCTGCAAGGCGAAGATCCGCATCGACGCCGACGAACTGCGCCAGGGCCTGTGCCACACCGAGAAGGCCGACTACCTCATCACCACCTTCCCCGAGGAGAAGTTCAAGGAGACCTGGCTGGAGGAGGCGCGCGTCTACGGCGGCAAGTACCTCGTCGGTACGCGCTGGGTGGTCAGCGTGAAGCCGGCGCTGCTGGAGTCCTTCCGCGCGAAACTCGGCGGCACGATCAGGGAGCTGCGGGGCATCGGGCCCAAGCCGGGCGAGTGAGACGGCTCCCTTTCGAATTCGGCTGGTGGGCGTCATGATGGTGCGGCTCGGCACATGAGCCGCCCTCCTCGCGGCGGCATCGCAGATTGAGTCCGTCGTGGTCGCCACCTTTCGTCGCCACTCGCTCGCGGGCGAGATGCTGGTGCTCCAGCTCGCCATCGTCGTGGTGGTGCTGCTGGCTGTCGCCGCGGTCTCCCTCGCCCAGTCCCAGGCCACCTTCAACCGCGTCGAGGGACGCCGGGTGGGCGCCCTCGCCGAACAGCTGGCCGCCAACCCCCTGGTGCGCAGCCAGCTGGTGCGTCCCGAGCCCGGGGAGGCGCTCGCCCCGCTGGTGCTCGCCACCCAGGCGCAGTCGGGGGTGACCTCGGTGACGGTGGCCGACGCGGCCGGGCGGATCGTCAGCTCCACGAACCCCACGGTCGTCGGGGAGCGGATGCGGCTGGGGCCGGGCACCGCCCGGGGGCGCGGCTGGTCCGGGCAGCTGACCCTGGACGGCAACCGCGAGCTGGCCGCCCAGGTGCCCGTCCTCGGGGCGAGTGAGGAGAATCTGGGCCGGATCCTCGGCACGGTGATGATCGGTGAGGCCGACCCGACGGTGTGGCAGCGGCTCAGCGGCGCCTCCTCCTATCTGCTCGCGTATCTGGGCATCGCCAGCGGACTCGGCGTGGCCGGCTCCTGGCTGCTCGCGCGGCGGGTGAAACGGCAGACCCTCGGGCTGGAGCCGGGCGAGATCGCCGGGCTCGCCGAGCACCGGGAGGCGATGCTGTACGGGATCGCCGAGGGCGTGATCGCCCTGGACCCGCAGCACCGGCTCACCCTCGTCAACGACATGGGCCGCCGCCTGCTCGACCTGCCCGAGGACTGCGTCGGCCAGAGCCTTACGGGCCTCGGCATCGACGGGCGGCTGCGCGACGTGCTGTCCGGCACAGCCGCCGGCGAGCGCGACGAGGTCGTCGTCCGGCACGGCCGGGTCCTGGTGATGAACCGGATGACCGTCACCAAGGACGGCCGGCCTCTCGGCTCGGTCACCACCCTGCGCGACCGCACCGAACTGGCCCGGCTGGAGAGGGAGATCGGCTCCTTCCGCAGCTCCTCCGAGCTGCTGCGCGCGCAGGCGCACGAGTTCGCCAACCAGCTGCACACCATCTCCGGGCTGATCCAGATCGGTGAGCAGGACGAAGTCGTGGCCTACATCCGTGCGTTGAGCCGGCACCGCCAGTCCCTGGACGTCACCCTCAGCCGCCGCGTCCGGGACACCGCGGTCGCCGCACTGCTGATGGCGAAGGCGTCCCTCGCGGCGGAACGGAAGGTCAGTCTGCGGATCTCGGACGACACCGCGCTGGAGCGGCTGGACCCTGAGGACGCCGCCGATGTGGCGACCGTGGTCGGCAACCTCGTGGACAACGCCGTCGACGCCGCCACCGCCAGGGACGACGCCTGGGTGGAGGTGGCGCTGCGGCAGGACGCCTCCAGCGTGGAGATCGTGGTCCGCGACTCGGGGCCGGGCGTGGCTCCGGAACTGGCCCGCGAGGTCTTCTCCCACGGTTTCACCACCAAGGCCGCCCGGGAGGGCGAGCGCGGCATCGGGCTGGCCCTGACCAAGCTGGTCTGTGAACGGCACGGGGGAGAGATCTCGGTGTCCAACACCCCTGAGGGGGCCGTGTTCACCGCACGCATGACCGTCAGCCACCTCACCGGCGCGGTGGCGGAAGGAGCGGCCCCATGACCGAGGCGAGCGACAAGGCGGACGCGATCGACGTCCTCGTGGTCGACGACGACTTCATGGTGGCCAGGGTCCACCGCGCGTTCGTCGAACGCGTCGAGCCGTTCCGCGTCGTCGGCACGGCCCACACCGGCGGACAGGCCATCGAGGCGGTCGAGACCCTGCGCCCCGACCTCATCCTGCTCGACCTGTACCTCCCCGATCTGTTCGGGCTCGACGTCATCCCCCGGCTGCGGACCGCCGGGCACGACTGCGACGTCATGGTCATCAGCGCGGCGACGGAGGCCGAGACGGTACGCGGCGCCGTCCGCCGCGGTGTGGTCGACTACCTCCTCAAACCCTTCGACTTCGAGGATCTGCGCCTGCGCCTGGAGCGCTACGCCGCCCAGCGGGGCAGGCTGCTCACGACGGTGGTCCGCGGCCAGGCGGACGTGGACCGTGTCCTGGCCGGAGCGTTCGGCCCGGCACCGGCCCACACCCTGCCCAAGGGCATGAGCGTGGAGACCGCCGAACTCGTCGAGCGGGCCCTGCGCGAGGCGGACGGCACCCTGTCCGCCACCGAGTGCGCCGCCGTCACCGGCGTGTCCCGGGTGAGCGCCCGCCGCTACCTGGAGTACTTCCACGGCACCGGCAGCGCGGAGGTGTCCCTGCGCTACGGCGCCGCCGGCCGGCCCGAACGCCGCTACGGCTGGCGGGCCTGAGCCGTCACCCGGAACCCGGCCGCGGGGCCCTGTTCCTCGTGGTGGGCGTGCACCCGCCGCAGCAGGGAGGCCAGTTGCTCCCGTTCGGCATCGCTCAGCGGGGTCAGGAGGTCGTCGTCCGCGGAGGCGATGTCGGCGCTGAGATGGTCGAGGGCCGTTCTGCCCTTCGGGGTGATGCGGACGTCGACGCGGCGGCGGTCGGCGGGGCTGCGGACGCACTCGACCTGACCCGTGTCGGCCAGGTCCTTCACGATTCTCGCGAGGTCGCTGGCGTTCATGTCCAGCCGGGCGGCCAGCACACCCTTGGGCTGCGGACCGAGATCGGCGACCAGGGTCAGGACGGTCAGATGCCACAACCGCAGGCCTCTGGCCGTGAGTTTCTCCGACAGGGTGCGGCGGGCGGCCTTTCCCGTCGCGTACATCAGGTACGCGCTGAGGTTCAGCACGCTGGGCGGCGTCATGCGTGAACGGTAGTCCGGCGGTGCCTTTTCTGTGAACACGGCTCAAAAATAGGGCACTTGGCGGTCGCGGCAGTAGAACTCCCCGCGTTCGCCGCCGTGCGGACGGGGTCTCACCGCGGTGTCGGCCGTGGCCGTGACCCGGCCCAGCAGCGCACCGGGTGTCTCGCGCTGCACGGACGTCAGAGCGGCGATCAGCACCGCGGGCA